>CALINZ010000001.1 GCA_938045085.1 uncultured Collinsella sp.
TCCATCTGCTTGAACTCCATCTACTGGGGTTGATAATGGTTTCTAGAATACCCAACCCGAGCGGTGATAAACCGACGCCGGGCACGAAAGGACAGAGATGGCATCACTGTAAGTCGGCAAGGTTCAAATCTATAAGGGAGACGGCAAGGGCAAGACGAAGGCTGCGCTGGGGCTCGCGCTGCGCGCGACGGGCTACGGGCTCGACGTTCTTAGGCTGCAGTTTGCCAAGAAACTGCACTGCGCCGAACACGATGCCGCGCCGCGCCTGGGGCTGCGCATCGTACAAGCTGACCGCGACACGCCCGAGGCTTGCGCCGCACAGATCATGGAGCTCGCATGCGAGCAGATATCACAGGTCGACGTTCTGATTTTGGACGAACTCGGCGAGGCCATGCGCCGCGGCTTCGTGACACGCGAGGATGTCGAAGCGCTGATCGCGATAAAGCCCGCCACCACGGAACTCGTGCTCACCGGCCGCGGGCTGCTGCCGTTGGCCGACCTCGCGGACTTAGTCACCGAAATACGTCCCATCAAACACTACTTCGACGAAGGCCTCCTAGCCCGCCAAGGCATCGAATACTAATTGATTCGTTTTCCGCCAACACCTACAGCTCATAAGGAAGTTGCGGTGGAATAGTACTTGTTTGACGGTCCGCAAGGGCTTTTCAGGAACTATTTCACCGCAACTTATCAGGGGAACCCGACGGATGAGCTAGGCGGTGGCGCGACCTAGCCAGTTGCCGCTGTGGTGGTAGATGGTGAACATCGTGGCCGTGATGAGCCAGGTTACGGGGTAAACCAGCAGCAGGTGCTCAAGCGACGGATCGAACGGCATAATCGCAAACACCCAAATCACCCTGAGCACGACGGTGCCAAAAATCGTGAGCAGCATCGGCTGCAAGCTCACGCCGGCACCGCGAATGGAGCCAGACGCGTTCTCGATAATCGAGAAAATCGCATAAAACGGCGCAATGAAATGGATGATGGTCGTGGTGTACGCCGAAATCGAAGCATCGTCGACAAACAAACGCGACAGCGGCCCCGAGAACACCAGCAGCACGGCAGACAGGCCACCAATGAGCATAAACGACAGCACGAGCGACGTATGGTAGCCCTTGCGCATGCGCTCGTAGTTGCGCGCGCCAAAGTTCTGCGCCGAGAACGTAGTGATCGATACGCCGAGCGCCTCGGTCACCATCCAGATAATGCCATCCAGGCGCCCAGATAGACCCCAAGCAGTCGTGACATCGGCGCCAAACGAATTAACCGACACCTGGATCAGCACGTTCGAGATCGAATAGGCAGCCGATTGAAAACCGAGTGGCAGACCACACGAGATCATACTCTTGCAAATACCGCGATCGATACCGAGCTTAGACAGCGAAAGACGCCATGCACCCGGAGCGCGCATCATGCGCAACACGATCATCGTTGCATTGGAGCAAATGGTCAGCGCCACTGCGATGCCGCAGCCCAGCGCCTCCATATGCAACACAGCGACAAAGATGATATCCAGCACCACGTTAACAAGGCAGCCAGAGGCAATGATCACGGCGGGCCCGCGCGTGTCGCCCACGGCACGCAGCAGTGCGGTTCCCATATTCAGCAGCAGTGCCGCAACCATCGCGGCAAAATAACAGCGAGCATAGGCCACACCCTCGGCCAATAGTTCATGCGGCGTGTTCATAAGCACCAGCATGGGCTCAACGAACGCTATGCCAAGAATCGAGAAAGCGATACCGCCCACCAGCGCGAGCGTCATGGCTGTATGGACCGAACGACTCAGTCGCTCATCATCGTGCTGGCCAAAATACTGACCGGTAATGACCGCGCAGCCGGCGCCAACGCCAACGCAAAAGCCAATGCAGAGCTCGGTGAGGACCATCGTGGCCTGAATGCCGCCCAGCGCGAGCTTGCCGCCAAACTGGCCAACGATATACGTACCGATAAGCGTGTAGGCCTGCTGAAAAAACGAACTAAAAAAGATGGGAACGCACAGCGACAGCAATTGCTGCCAAATGACACCTTGCGTTACATCGATCGCCGTAGATTTCTTAGCCACACGCCCTCCCCACACGCATACGTCAAACAGCAAAACAGCAATTTAAAACCAAAGCCAAATCCAGCTTAGCACCGACTGGCGGCGACCGAAACACCCCGAATTAGAGCACAGTACGGAATAACTGCCTAGTGATACAAACCCGGCTGGTAGTGATACTCATTGCTCACGTGCGGGCACAGCTGCCAAAAGGCGACGGCGCTCGCCGCGGCCACGTTAAGCGAATCGACCCCGTGCGCCATCGGAATGCGCACCGCGTGGTCACAGCCGGCAATGGTCTTGGCGCCCAAGCCGGCACCCTCGGTACCCATAAAGATTGCCAAGCGGTCAATCTCCTGCAGCACGGGATCGTCCAGCGATACGGAATCGTCCGTCAACGCCATAGCGGCACACGAAAAACCGGCATCGTGCAACGCGCTCAGACCATCATGCGGCCACACACGAGCCTCGCTGCCAATGCGCGTCCACAGCACCTGAAACACGGTGCCCATGCTCACGCGGGCCGAGCGACGGTACAGCGGGTCGCAGCACGTCGGGCTGACCAAAATACCGTCAACGTTCAATGCGGCAGCCGAGCGGAAAATCGCGCCAACATTGGTGTGATCAACAATACCCTCAAGCACGCACACGCGCACCGGACGATCCCCCGCCGCCTCGACGACGCCGCCCAAGAACTCATCAACCGGAATCTGACGCGGGCGACGGAACGCCGCCAGCGCGCCGCGCGTCACGTTAAAGCCCGTCAACTGCTCCATGAGCTCCATGGAGGCCACGAACACGGGAACCGGACCCGCTCCCTCGCGCACGACAAGCTGGTCAAACAGCGGCATCATCTGGTCGAGCCAGCGCTCGCCCAAAAGAAAGCTCACCGGCTCATATCCGGCGCGAACCGCACGCTCGATGACCTTGGCACTCTCAGCGATAAAAATGCCCTTCTGCGGCTCCAGCACGCAGCGAAGCTCACGCTCGGTCAGTCGCACGTAGGCATCGAGCCGCTCGTCCTCGAGCGAATCAATTCGCAGAACCTCAACGGCATCAGTCATAGCAGCCAGCCCGCACCCTTCTTTACAGCACATCTATACCAAACGAGGCGACGCTAAGCGCCGCCCCATACATTCAATCAACCCGATGATA
>CALINZ010000002.1 GCA_938045085.1 uncultured Collinsella sp.
CTGCAGCGCCGGCAGCCTTAATCCTCGTTTGCAGGCTCATCGCTGATCACCCTCGCGCGACCAGGGAAGGCGGATACGCGGGCGTTCGGTGCGCGTTGCACGGTCGGCGACCATATCGCTCCAAGGGCCGACGGCGCACCCCAGTTCCACGAGCATCTCGCGCGTGGCCTCGCGCACGCTGGTCGCAAAAGCGCTGGTCTGCCCCACTGCCTCATCAGCGCGCCCAAACGCCATGAGCGCGGCGAGATCCTGCCCGCCATCGGCGATACGAATCTTGGAGCTCAACGCACAGGCAATCTCAAAGCGCATGGCGACGTCCTCGTCTGCCCCGCGCGCACCGAACCGGTTGAACACGGCGCTCATGCGCGTGCGCGGCACACCTACTCGACTTGCCAGTTCAATGACGCGCGACGCCGATGTCGCGGACGACACCGCAGCATCGCCAACGATCAGGCAACGGTCGCTCGCCGCCACCGCAGCCGCCACGGCGTCGCCCCAAAAGACCGAGGTATCGATAAAGACCACGTCGGATTCGCGACGCAGAACATCAAGCAGTAGCTCCACCGGACATGCCATGAGCTCGGCTTGCTCGGGCGCCGCGACGGGACCCCAGAGCGTAACGCCCGGCGCCACGCGCATCGATGCGGCCACGATATCCGGCTCGGCAAGCGCGCCCGCCACCGACGGCTCGATAAGTGCCGCCATATCGCGCGGAGCATCGACGCCTAACAAGTCGTAAAGGTTTCCAAACATCAGGTCCAGGTCGAGCACGGCGGCACGCAAGCCCAACAGCGACGATGTGTGTGCCATGGTGGCAATGATCGTCGACTTGCCGCAACCGCCCGAACCCGAAATGGCGCAGATGACCGGAGCTCGATGCTGCGGAGCGGCAGCGTCTGCCGGCGGCATCGGAGGCGGCGGGGCGGGCGTCGGTGACAGCGTCCCCGTCTCCCCCGCCGCAACCACACGCTGCGTCCAAGCCGGCATGGCAGCTTGTTCGGTCTGCGAGGCAGGCTCGTTCTGTGCAATCTGCTCATGCTGCATCAGCGACAACTCGCCGCACCCGGCAAAGCCCTCAACTTCGTCGAGTTCATCCGCCAGATTCACGCCGTGCACGTATCCCATATCTACAGCCGGGGAGTCGCCAGCATGCTGCGCCGGCTCTCCAGCGTCATCGTATACAAGGGGGTTCCGGGGGCGCCGACCATGCTCGGCTTCCGCTTTTCCATAATCATCAACACGCGGGCCTCTTGTAGCGCGAGGCGCCCCGGGTTCCCTATCAACAAAAGCATCGGGCTCAATCGTCATGCACCGATCGGAATCAACCGCTCCCTCGCCCGCGCGCCCGTTGCCGCATATACTGTGCGCAGCGATGACCTCGGTCGCCCCTGCGCGAAACAGCCCCTCGATATCCGATGGATCGAGTGCTTCTATCAACACGACCACGCGACTCACGCGGCCTTCGGCCGTCAGGCGCGCAACAGTCTTGCGCACATCTTCGGTATCAAACAGAGACGCCGCGATGATGGCAGCCCCGCGGCGCGACGGAAACGCCCGCGCCATGGAAACCAGCCCGTCCAGGTCACCCACGCGAAGCACCTGTGCACCCGTATCACGGCCCTCGACTTCCCGCTGCAACAGCCCGTAATCGCCGCACGCGCAGCACGCAAGCCAGATCGCCTTCATCACTCGTCGCCTCCGCTCTTTTTGCCGCGCGCCGTGGAGGGAATCGTCAAGCTGACCGTTCCCTTGCCCGATGCCCCCAGCAGTTCCTTGACGTCTTCGGGGTCAGCCGCCAGCGTCACCCATTCGATCTTGCCCTCGCGCGTGGCACCGGAATCTTCACTGGTATCGATCACGTACGCGCCGCACAACCGATCGGTTACGCCGTCTTTTTGCACATACACATCCACGTAGCTGCCCACGCCCGTAGCACCGCCGACCGAGTGCTCGGCATCGATCGCCACCGAAACGGCGACCTTGCCCTTAGGCACCTCGAGCTTGTGACTCTCGGCCTTGGTGTAGACATTGCAGATCACGGCGTTTTTGGGAATACGCGAAGTCGTCACGTCGCCGCGCACCTGGCGCAGCTCGGTCGCCGCGTCACGCGGCAACAGGCTCGTCAGCCATTCCTGGGTTATGACATTGGTCTCATCGAGGGTCTCGCCCACATCGATATCGCGCGCCGCGACGCATACCTCGACGCGATCGCCACCGTACTTGGCCAAGGTCTCAGCCTGGACCTGTTCGGCTTGCGAGCGGATCGACGAGCCGTAAACCATGCAGAGCAGAGCAGCGAGCACGCCCGCGACCAGACTGATAGCGATGCGCTTGCTCTTGTTCACGGCCGCTCCTCTCATGGCAGTGCCGGGCGAATGCCCGTACCACCATTGTCTGGGCGGTCAGAGCGCAAAGCGGCGCAATCGCGATCTTGGTTTTCGATGTCAAACCAATCGCTGACCAAAAGCTGACCAGCCCGTCAAGCTCGTGGCAAGGTTTTGGTCAGCACGTCAGCAAACTGCATGTTTCGAGGCTTTTCCGCAGCAAAAAAGCCGTCTCCCGAACAGTTGGGAGACGGCTGTCATAGGAAAAATCAATTACAGATGGACATCGGGATCGAGCATTTGAGCGCTCACGCGCATGGATGACGCCAAGTTTTGGAACGTTTCCAGACGCAGACTGTCGATCTGCCCGGCGTCCTCGGCCTCGCGAACGGCGCAGCCCGGTTCGTGGGTATGCGTGCAGTCGCCAAACCGGCACGCGTGCGATGCCTCGACAATCTCGGGGAAGGCGCGCGCCAGACCCCGCTCGTGACCCACGAGCGGTAAGCTGCGCAGGCCCGGGGCATCGGCGATCACGCCGGCGTCGCCCGACAGTGCCACCATCACGCGCGCGACGGTAGTGTGACGGCCCTGGTCGTCGCGTTCGCGCACACCGCCAGTCGCCAACGTATCGTGGCCCAGCAGCGCATTGAGCAGCGTCGACTTGCCGGCACCCGACTCGCCCAGAATCATGGCGCAGCTCCCGGCAGGCACGCAGACACGGACCTCGTCCAGGCCGCGCCCCTCGGCAGAGGACGTCACGATCACGCGCATGTCCGGACCCACCAGGCGGCGCACGCGGTCCAGATCGCGCTCGAGCTCCTCGGCATCGCAGCGGTCAGCTTTGGTGAGCACCACCACCGGCTCGGCATCGCAGTCGAGCGCCAACACCAGCGAGCGCGCCACGCGGTCGAGCAGCACCTCACCGGCACCGAGCGCCTGCACGATTAGCACGCTATCCACGTTGGAGCAGAGCACCTGGCGCTCTCCACGGGCACGGCCGCGCCAACGTTCAAAGCTCGTACGGCGCGGCAGCACGCACTCAATCACGCCCATATCGTGCCCGGGAGCGCGGCGCACCGCCACACGGTCGCCCACGGCAGGCAGCAGGACCTCGTCCTCGCCGCGCGACTTGGCAAACCCCACGGCATGCTCGGCGCGGAAGGTATCGTCGGCAGTCGCCACCAGCGGAAACCCGCGATCCAAGCGCACCACGGCACCCAGCCGCATCTGCTCGGGCTCCTCGACATGTGCGCAAAAGTCGTCAAATGCCGCCTGCTGAGCTTCATCGACCGGCAGGTCATCGAACGCCGGAACATCCTGCAGCGCGTCAAGTCCCGGCACGTTTGCCAGCAGCTCCTCGGCAGACGCGGGGGCTTCGGTCGCGAGCTTCCGACGACGATCGCGCTTAGCCCGCGCCCCCGTCGTCTTTTTCTTCGCTTTAGCCTTAGCCTTGCCCACAAGCGCCTCCCAGCACCACAAATCACAACTGAGCAGGTATTTTAAATCAAAAAGAGCTGGCCGGGCAAAGCCCTAAATCAAAAAGAGCTGGCCGGGCAAAGCCCGACCAGCTCACAAACTTTCCCTCAGCCCTTTATCATCCGCGCGGGAGAAAAGCCAGCAAGGATACCGCAGGGCCCGCCCGCCGGGAGGGGTTTCCTAAGGGCACATCCCGCAGCCGCAAAGCGGCGAGGACGTGCCCGTGGAAACCCCGCAGGCGGTCGGGCCCGGACAGGAACATTACTCTTTCTCGACCGCGCGCATGATCGCCTTGTAGATCTCCATCAGCGGGATGATCAGGAAGGCCAGGCCCAAAGCGGCAAGAACGCCCTTGAGCTCAAGCGTCACAGGGCCGAAGAACATCTCGGCAAGCGTCGGCTGCACGGTCACGATCACCGTCAGCACCAGTGCCAGCGCGGCGGAAGCCCACAGCCACTTGTTCTGCTTCTTCATGGTGAACAGCGACGCACGACGGCTGCGCATATTGAAGCAGTGGAAAATCTCGACCATGTTGAGCGTGATGAACGCCATCATCACGCCTTCCTCGTCGGCATTGCCGGCGATCATATCGGCGATGTGGATGTAGCCCATGTCAAAGTACACGCCCACAAAGAAGCTCGCCAGCACCAGCACGGTGATGATCAGGCCCTGGACCACGCAGTCCAGACCCATATGTCCGGCAAAGACGCCGTCCTTGGCGTTGCGCGGCTTGCGCTTCATGATGTCGCCCTCGGCATCCTCCATGCCCAGCGCGAGCGCGGGGAAGCAGTCGGTGACCAGGTTCACCCACAGCAGCTGCACCGGCTGAAAGATGGTAAAGCCGATGAGCGTGGCGATAAACACCGAGAACACCTCGGCAAGGTTGGCCGAAAGCAGGAACTGGATGACCTTGCGGATGTTGTCGTAGATGCGGCGCCCCTCTTCGCAGGCACCGATGATGGTGGCGAAGTTGTCGTCGGCAAGTACCATGTCGGCGACGTTCTTGGTGACGTCGGTACCGGTGATGCCCATGCCCACGCCGATGTCGGCGCGTTTGATGGACGGGGCGTCGTTGACGCCGTCGCCCGTCATGGCCACGATCTGGTCGCGTGACTTCCATGCCTCGACGATGCGGGTCTTGTGCTCAGGCTGGACGCGGGCGTACACGCCGTAATCCTCGATGTGTGCGTCGAGTTCCTCGTCGCTCATGCGATCGAGGTCGGCACCGGTGATAGCCTGGCTGCGATCGGCGACAATGCTCAGCTGCTTGGCGATGGCCACGGCGGTGTCGATGTGGTCGCCCGTAATCATGACAGTGCGGATGCCGGCGTTGTGGGCCTCGCGGATGGCGTCGGCGACCTCGGGGCGGACCGGGTCGATCATGCCGGACAGGCCGCAGAAGACCAGGTCGTGCTCGAGCGCAGCGGGGCTGCAGTCGCTCGGAACCTCGGTGTAGGTGCGGCTTGCCAGCGCCAGCACGCGCAGGGCCTCGTCGGCCATGGCCTTGTTGGCGGCCACGAGCTCGGCACGACGCTCCTCGGTCAGCGGAACGACCCTGTCGCCGTCGTAGATATGGGTGCACAGGCCGATCACCACGTCGGGCGCGCCCTTGGTGTACTGCTCGTACTCGCCGTCCAGGGTCTCGACGACCACGGACATCATCTTGCGGCCCGAGTCGAACGGGGCCTCACCCACACGCGGGTGCTCGGCAGTCAGGCCAGTGAGACCAGCCTTGCCGGCATCGTTGACGAGCGCGCACTCGGTCGGCTCACCCACGGCCTCGCCCAGCTCCTCGTCCCACTGGGCGTCGGAGCACAGCGCCATGCCGGCCAGGAACTTCTCCTTAGGCGCAGCGAGCTCGTGCTTGACGACGGTCATCTTGTTTTGGGTAAGGGTACCGGTCTTGTCCGAGCAGATGGTCTGCGTGCAGCCAAGGGTCTCGACGGCAGAGAGCTTGCGGATGATTGCCTGGCGCTTGGCCATCTTGGTCACGCCAAGCGACAGCACGATGGTCACGACGGCGACCAGGCCCTCGGGGATGGCAGCGACGGCGAGCGAGACGGCAACCATAAAGGTATCGAGCAAGGCTGTCGGGTCAGTGAGGACGTTGCCCACGCCGTGGCGGATGATGTCGACGCCAAAGATGACGACGCAGATGACGATAACCATGATGGTGAGGATGCGGCTGAGCTCGGCAAGCTTCACCTGCAGCGGCGTGAGCTCTTCCTTGGCCTCGGCCAGAGCGCCGGCGATCTTACCCATCTCGGTGTTCATGCCGGTGCCGACCACGACGGCACGGCCACGGCCGTACACCACGGTGGAGCCCATGTAGCACATGTTCTTGCGGTCGCCGAGCGGCACGTCGTCGGTGCCGGCGGCGAGCTCGATCACGTTGGCATGCTTCTCGACGGGCACGGACTCGCCGGTAAGGGCGGCCTCCTCGATCTTCATCGTGGCGCTCTCGAGCACACGGCAGTCGGCCGGGACGGAGTCGCCCGCCTCGAGCATGATCACATCGCCGGGCACGAGCTCGGCGCTCGGCAGGTGCACGAGCTTGCCGTCGCGCAGCACCTTGGACTGCGCCGCGCTCATCTCCTGCAGGGCCTCGAGGGCCTCCTCGCTTTTAGCCTCCTGGACCACGCCCAGCACCGAGTTGACGATAACGACGAACATGATGATGGCGACATCGGCAAAGTCCGCCTCGCCCTTGACCATGCCCGTGAGCGCGCTGATGACGGCGGCAACGATCAGCATGATGACCATGGGGTCGGCCATCTGCTCAAAGAAGCGCTTCCACAACGGGGTCTTCTCGGCTTCCTCGAGCTTGTTAGGGCCTGTCTTGGCGAGGCGCGACGACGCCTCGTCGTTGCTCAGGCCGAGGTTCTCATCGACACCTTGGTCGCTGAGCACCTCCGCCGCGGCGGACAGGTATTCCTTTTGCATATAGAGTCCCCTCCTGGGATTCGGGCCACTCAGCAGATTGATGCCCGATCATAATTCCCAGGAGAAGGGCAAGGGCTCATCAAGGCTGCCGTGCTGAGCGGCAGTTGATAGTGGGGCTATGGTACCCCAAAGCGGCGCGTCTAGCCAAAACATTCCAATTGGAAACACGGCTCGAGTGCAACGATGCAGACCGTGTGATGCTCAACATTGATAAAACGTTTTTGCTTCGGTGCATCATCAAACTGAAATATCGCCCAGATAGCAGCGGTTAGAACGGTTGGTAAAGTTTTTGCATATACCGTTTTTCCGCAAAAAATGAACTTCTAATTCGGCATACGGTCGATTTTTGGGGGTATTCGGTCGTCATTTCGTTATAATCAACTCAGTTTTATTTCTTATGGTTTATCTATCAGCGCAAGACGATGTCAGATGGAGGTCTGAATGTACAAGCGCACTAAGATTGTATGCACCATGGGTCCCGCCTGCGATAGCGACGAGACCATCCGCGAGATGATCAAGGCGGGCATGAACGTCGCCCGTTTTAACTTCTCGCACGGATCCTACGACGAGCACCACGGTCGCATCGAGCGCGTCCGTCGTATTTCCAAGGAGCTCGGTCTGCCCGTCGGCATCCTGCTCGACACCAAGGGTCCCGAGGTCCGCACCGGCCTTCTGGTCGATGGCAAGAAGGTTGCCGTCAAGACCGGCGATAAGATCGTCGTCACCGCTCAGCCCACGTCCGAGGATTTCCACGGCACCGCTGAGCACATCTCCCTCGACTACCTGGCTCTGCCCTCCGAGGTCGAGAAGGGCTCCCTTATCCTGATCGATGACGGTCTGGTTGCCCTCGAGGTCGAGTCCGTCGACGGCCAGGACATGACCTGCGTCGTTAAGAACGACGGCCTGATCGGCGAGCGCAAGGGCGTCAACATGCCCAACGTCAACATCTCGCTGCCCGCCATCACCGAGCGCGATCGTCAGGACATCCTCTTTGGCCTGACCGAGAACATCGACTACATCGCCGCTTCCTTCATCCGTGACGGCGAGTCCGTCCGCGGCATCCGCGAGCTTTGCCGCGAGAACGGCGGCGAGCACGTGACGATCTTCCCGAAGATCGAGTGCGCCCTGGGCGTCGAGAACTTCGACGAGATTCTCGAGGCTTCCGACGGCATCATGGTCGCCCGTGGCGACCTGGGCATCGAGATCAAGCCCGAGCTCGTTCCGCACATCCAGAAGGAGATCATCGCCAAGTGCAACGCGGCCTACAAGCCCGTTATCACCGCTACGCAGATGCTCGACTCCATGCAGCAGAACCCGCGCCCGACGCGCGCCGAGGTTGCCGACGTTGCTAACGCCATCTACGACGGCACCGACGCCGTTATGCTCTCTGGCGAGTCCGCTGCCGGTAAGTACCCGGTCGAGGCCGTCAAGATGCAGGCCAGCATTGCTCTCGAGACCGAGAAGTACCTCCCGGCTCACGCTCCGCTCGAGGTTCCGGCTGACGCTCACGGCACCCGCGTCGTCAACAACGTTGTGGGTATGTCCGCTGTGAACATGGCTACCACCGTTGGCGCCAAGTGCATCACCGTGCCGACGACCACCGGTCGTACCGCTCGCCTGATCTCGCACTTCCGTCCCAACATGCCGATCTGCGCGTTCTCCCGCCACGAGTGGGCCGTCCAGCAGATGATTATGTACTGGGGCGTTATCCCGCACCAGGCCGAGATTACCCAGGGCACCGTCAACGGCACGATCGTCAAGGCGATCGAGACCGCTAAGGAGCTCGGCTACGTCGAGGCCGGCGATCTGACCGTCGCTACCGCCGGCGATCCCCGCATGAGCGTCCAGCTCGAGGACAAGGTCTCCTCGACCAACGTCGCTTACGTCGCTCAGGTACGCTAAATCGTACTTGCAAGCAGATTTGCATTGCAAAGGGCCCGGAAGGCATTGCCTTCCGGGCCCTTTTTAAGACCTTCTTCATATGCCGCTTCATCGATTTGCGTTCAGTCGCAAGCCTCTCCGATGCCGAGCGCACCACCTAAGACGCCCTGCGACGGGAGCTGTTGGTCAATTGGGATGAACTGTTCACCGTTAAGCCGGCCCGTTAGCAGCTAGCGATCAGGGGGACTGCGGGGACGTCAAAAGCGGCAACGCGAGTCGCAAAGCCTGTCTCGGTCAGCTCGATGACCTCGGTAAACGTTGCATCGAAAAACTCCTCGGTTAGCAAGCGATACGGCGGATGATCGGGCTCGCCGGGGTTTTCGCGCACGATCTCGTGCATGACGCCGATGGTCTTGAGCACATACTCCTTATGGATGGGATACTGCCCAAAACGCGTCGCAGCGGTATACAGGCGATCGGTCGCACGCGGGATGGAAACAATGCCGAGCGTCTTGCCAAACCAGTCAAAATCGCCTTGCTTTTTAATGCGGAACTCCTCACACGGCTTGCCGCCGTGCGCCTCCAGGTACTGATTCACGCGCGTATTCCATACGGTATCGGCCACCAGATGCGACCAGACGCCCAGCGTTAAATCGAGCAGCGACTGCGCCACATCTTTGGACGCAAGCGAGAACTCACGAGCGCCGGGACCGGCAACCGGCTCGGCATCCTTGTAGCGCCGGGGATAGTGCACGCGGTTCAGTCGCTCCCGCTCCTCGACAATCGAGGTAGCCTCAGCGGGTTCGCCCGCGGGTGCGCCTTTAAGCAACGGTGCCACATAGGTATCCCAGAACTCATGTTCACGAGGCTTAGGGATGGGCTCAGGCTTGGCAAAGTGCGTAATGCGGTACGGGATGGGATCGGCGATGCCAGGGACCATATAGCCCACGAAGATATCCGGAACCACGCAGCCAAACAAAAAGGCATTGCGGTCGCGCACGCTCTTGGCAAGCGCACCGGTGCGCTCCAGCAAACGCTCCGTCTGAGCGATATGAATGTTCCAGCTTGGCATAGCCACCCCCATAAAAACCTGGATAACTATACCATCACGGCAAAGCCACGCGGGCAGCTACGCACGCTCTACGCAGCAACTAGTCCGTAGCACCGCTTTCGGTTCCATACGACGGCGAAGGCGCCTCGACCACATGGTGATATCGATCGATATAGATGGCGCGGGCGCCCAGGCGTCGCACCAAATCCTGGTGATGCGTACTCATCAAGACCGTCTTACCGGCAGCAACATAGGCCAGTAGGAAGTTGACCACGATGTCGCATGAATCCTCGTCGAGCCCATTGGTAGGCTCGTCGAGGACCAAGATATCCGGGTTCATCGACACCACCGCAGCCAGCGCCACACGCTTCTTTTGCCCGCCCGAGAGCTGATAGGGAGAGGCGTCGGCAAGGTCGGCAACCTGGAACAGCCCCATGGCATCGCGCACGCGGCGCTCGAGCTCGTCTGCCGGCAACCCCATCTGCGCGGGACCAAAGGCAACTTCCTCGCCCACCGTAGCACAGAACAGCTGGGCGTCGGCATTCTGGAACACAAAGCCAACGCGCTGATGAAAACGCTGAGCGGCCGCGGAATCCTTTAGAAACGCCGCATCGATCACGTGCCCGTCAAACAGGTATGCCCCTGCGTCCGCGAGTTCAAGGCCGTTAATAAGGCGCATAATCGTCGTCTTACCGCAGCCGTTGGGACCGAGCAGGGCAACGAGTTCGCCACGGTTCACCTGCAATGAAACGCCATCGACCACCGTATGACCCGCATAGGAAAACACCACGTCGCGAAACTCGATGAGCGGCGTGGTCTCAGCGCCGGCAGCACCGCTCGCACCCATCGCGTTATTCGTATCGTTTGCCAAAACGTCGCCCTTCCCTACTCACATCGACGGTTCGACCGACCGCGCTACAGCACCGCGCACAACACGGCGAGCAACGCCACAACGGCCGCGTAAACGGCATCGCGCCAGCCAAACCCGGCGCGCGCGGGCGCCGGATACGCACCAGCAAAGCCGCGGCACAGCATAGCCTCGTCCATCGCGCGACTGCATTCCATCGCCTTGATAAAGGTCATGCCCATGATACCCGCGATCGAATCGGTACGCGAAAATCCCTCAGGCGCACGGCCAACGCTGCGCAGCATGACCGATTCGCACAGATCGTGCGCCGTGCGACCCAGCACCTCGATGTGCTTGAGCGCCATATCAAACGTAAAGATAACTTCGTCGGGCAGGTGCAGCATCTTGAGCGCCGCCGACATGCGGCTCCAGGTAAGGGTCCACGAAACACCCAGCACCAGCGACACATTAATGAAGGTCTTGAGCGCAATCTTGAGCATGGCGCCCGCGGCAGAAGCGTCCAGCAGCAAGGCGGGCAGCGCCAGAACCACCGCGAGCCCCGCGGCAGCCAACGCCGGCACAAAAGTCGCGCGCAGCCCGCGTACGGGGCGCACGGCAACGAGCACCAGCGCAATGGCCGCCATCAACATGAGGTACAGCGGGCTCTGCGTCAGACACACGCACAGGACGCAAACGAACATCCCCACCAGGCGTACCGGAGCCGAAACGCAAGAAAGGGCGCGGTCGACCATCGACCCGCCCTCGTGTACGCCTCCACCCAAGCGAACCCGCTCAAGCAGGCTCGCCAGGTGCAGGACATTCTTTTGCATCACACGATGCCGAGCCCCCGCGGGCTCGTAACGCTGCTCGACCGCAAGCCAGCTAGGCAGCTCGGCTCTTGCCATGAGCACCGCTCTCCTTGACCGTCAGCGAGACCAGGCGGAATACGATGGTGAGCACCGCCACGCCAATCACACCCGAAAGAATATACATCGCAGCCTGGCCGGCAAAGCCAAGACCTTGTTCCTCGGAATAGGCCTGCAGATAATCGCCCGTGGGCAGCGCATCGGCAAAGGTCGGGGTATCGAGGCCGACTGAAGCCTGCAGGCTGTCGTCGCCAGCCTCCTGAACGGCGGTCGCGGCGCCCTCGGCGTCCCACTCGCCCCATGCGTCACCGGTGGCCAGCAGGCCCAGCGGCGTGGCAACGACAAGCACGGCGACCAGGATGAGCGTGGGGACCAGCGAGGTCTTCTTGGCAGCAGCGCCCCCGGCGTCCAGCAGGCCGTCGGAAGCCTCGGGCCCGACGATAACGCTCGGCGCCGTCTTCTTAATGAAACCGTAGATGGCGGCCGTCGCCACGCCCTCGACCACGCCGGCAACCAGCATATGTGGGATCATCATGGCAGGGATGGCAATAGACAGTGGGAAGGGGCAGTACAGTGGCGCGCCCGAAGCGTTGGTAAAGAGCATCGGCTGAATACCAAACTCGATTGCCGCGCACAGGGCCGCCAGGCACAGGCCGACCCAGCCGCTCACGATGGCAGAAACCGAGGTGCCCCAGCTCTTGTCGTGCAGACGGCTGTTGAGCGCACGAAACACGATAGCGGCGGCAAACGGCAGCACAAAGGCCATGTTAAAGCAGTTGGCGCCAAACGACAGAACGCCGCCGTCGCCAAATAGCAGCGCCTGCAGCGCCAGCGCGACCGAGACGGCAATGGCAGCGGCCTCCGGGCCCAACAACAGCGCGATGAGCGCGCCGCCAACGGCGTGACCAGTGGTGCCACCGGGCAGCGGAACGTTAAACATCATGAGCAAGAAGGAAAATGCTGCACAGATGCCCAGGAAAGCCATGTGCTCGCGATCGAGCGTGGCGCGCACCTTCTTGATGCAGTGAACCCAAACGGGCACCATTGCCACCGCCATGACGGCATCGGTCTGCGGGGACAGATAATTATCTGGAATGTGCATGTACGCCTCCCGGTTGTCGACGCACAGAATTGCAACGCCGCTTAAATCACCTTGTCAGTGTTACGCATTGTCAGATTCGTAACACGCCGCGGGCTATCATAGCAAAACGGCGTGCTGCCGACAAAGCAGCACGCCGTTATGTAATGCGCGTGTCATATATGAAGGCTCAACGGTGCCTTATACCGAAAACAGCAGTCACGTAAGACTCGGCGGCAGCCGACGCTGGCCTATATCCGGCGCAGGACCTAGCCGCGGACCTCGCCGTTTACGCCCTTGCACACCTTGGTGACGATCTTCTGGTGCGCCTTTTCGACCTCTTCGCTGGTGAGCGTGTGGTCGTCGGAGCGATACGTAAGCGCAAAGGCCATGGATTTCTTGCCCTTGCCGATGCGGACCGGATCGCGGTAGACATCGAACAGGCGCACGCCCTCGAGCAGCTTGCCGCCGGCACTCGTAATACGACGCTCAAGATCCTCGCAGGTCACAGTGTTGTCAACCACGATAGCGAGGTCGTGCTCAACGGCCGGGTACTGCGAGAACTCACGGTAGTTCTCCTGGTTGCGGGCGCCCTTGATCAGCTTATCCAAGTCGAGCTCAAAGGCGACGACGACCTCGTCAATGCCCATAGCCTCGCGCGCCTCGGGGTGGATCTCGCCGACCCAACCCAGCACGGTGCCGCCGGACAGGACCTCGGCAGCACGACCCGGCTGCAGGAAGGCATAGCCCTCGCCCTCGACGGGACGGAAGCGAACCTTCTCGATGCGCAGCTGGGCGAGCAGCTCCTCGACGATGCCCTTGCCAAAGAAGAAACGCAGCTTGCGGTACTTCATGCTCCAAGACTGCTCGCTCCACTGGCCCGAGAGCACGCCCGCGACGGACTTGGTCTCCTTGGGCAGGCTGGCGTTCTCGCGGCCATGGAACAGGCTGCCGACCTCGTACAGGTGTACGTTGGGCGTACCGTGCGCCTCGTTATAGGCAACGGACTGCAACAGACCCGGCAGCAGCGAGCGGCGCATCTCGGTCTGCTCGGCCACCAGCGGGTTCATGAGCACCACGGGGCAGCCGCGGCCCTCGGTGGACATGCCGATCTTCTCCAGGTCGCCCGGAGCGGCAAAGCCAAAGGTCGTGGTCTCGTTGAGGCCGCAGGCGCGCAGGATCTCGCCGACCTTGCGGGTGAGCTTCTGCTCGCGAGTCAGGCCGCCGATGTGGTTCTTGGCAGCCGGGATGGTCGCCGTCACGCGGCCCATGCCCCACAGGCGCAGGACCTCCTCGATCAGGTCGATCTCGCGCGGCAGGTCGGGGCGGAAGCTCGGCGGGGTAACCATAAAGTCCTCGCCGTCGCACTCGACGGTGCAGCCCAGACGGGTGAGCGAACGCTCGATAAAGTCGGGCTCGATATCGGCACCGCAAATGGCGTGCACGCGGGCCAGGCGCAGCTTGATGCTGTCGATGGTCTTGGGCGCGGGGAAAACGTCGACATAGCCGGGAGCAACCTCGCCGCCGGCAATCTCCTCGATGAGCGCGCAGGTAACGTTGGCGACATCCACGCAGCCGGTCTCGTCGACCTGACGCTCAAAGCGAATGGAGGCGTCGGAGATCAGCGACAGATCGCGGCTGGTGTGCGAAGTGCGACCGGCGTTGAAGCAGGCACTCTCGACCATCACGTCGACGGTGTCGTCCTCGATCTCGGAATCCATGCCGCCCATAACGCCGGCCAGCGCCACGGGACGCTCGCCGTCGGTAATGAGGCCCATGCCGGCGTCGAGCGTGCGCTCCTCGCCGTCGAGGGTCGTAAACTTCTCGTCCTGTTGGGCGGCGCGAACCACCACGTGACGCCTGCCATCGCGCTCGGCAAAGGTGTCCAGGTCAAAGGCGTGCAGCGGCTGACCGGTGAGCATCATCACGTAATTGGTGATGTCGACGATGTTGTTGTGCGGACGCACGCCCAGGGCGTTGAGGCGCTTGACCATCCAGTCGGGCGAGGGGCCGACCTTCACGTTGCGCACGATGCGGGCGACGTAGCGGTCGCACAGGCCCTCGTCGGCAATCTCGACCGAAAGCTCGTCGTCGGTCGCGCGGCCGGTCTCGGCCTTGATGGCGGGCAGCTCAACGTGAAAATCGCGGTCGAAGATGGCGCCGGTCTCGCGGGCCATGCCGATCATGGACAGGCAGTCGGGACGGTTGGGCGTAATCTCGCAGTCGAGCACGGTGTCGCTCGAGCCCACATACTCGGCAAACGGCATGCCGCAGGGCGTATCCTCGGGCAGGATCATAATGCCGGAGTGGTCGCCGCCCAGGCCGAGCTCGCGCGCGGAGCAGTTCATGCCCATGGACACGACGCCGCGAAGCTTGCTTTTCTTGATCTTGACGTCGCCGGGCAGAACTGCGCCGATCATGGCCGTGACGATGTGGTCGCCGGCCTCAAAGTTCTGCGCGCCGCAGACGATCTGCAGCGGAGCGGGGTTGCCGTCGGCGTCGAGGTTCCTGTCGCCCACGTCGACCGAGCACACATACATGTGGTCGCTATCGGGGTGCGGGGTCTTGGTGAGCACCTTGGCAGTCACCACGTGGTCGAAGGATTCTCCCACGGTGTCGATCGCCTCGACCTCGGTGCCGGTACGGATATATTCGTCCGAAAGGGTCTTGGGATCCTCCGGAATATCGATCATGGTCTTGAGCCAGTCGTAAGAAACACGCATCTAGCTCTCCTTTCATACTGAAAGCCTGCGAAGAGATGCAGGTGGAAACTTCAACTTTGTGAACATTCCTTACAAAGCGAGGGTTGTCCAAGTGCGGCAGATCGGCCCGAAAGAGGAGCGCCGCGTACTTTGGTACGCAAGCGACGAATGAGCGCCGAGGTGCCGTGCTTGGGCAAGCCGCAGCCTAGAACTGATTCAAGAAGCGCATATCACCCGTCATGAGAGTTCTGAGGTCGGGCAGGTCGTAGCGCAGTGCCGCGACGCGCTCGGCGCCAATGCCAAAGGCGAAGCCGGTGTACTTCTCGGGATCGATGCCGCAGTTAATCAGGACGTTGGGGTCGACCATGCCGCAGCCCAGGATCTCGATCCAGCCGCTGTGCTTGCAGAAGTTGCAGCCCTTGCCGCCGCAGACGTGGCAGCTCACGTCCACCTCGCAGGAAGGCTCGGTGAAGGGGAAGAAGTGCGGGCGGTAACGCGTCTTGCGGTCCTCGCCAAACATGCACTTAACAAAGTAGTCGAGCGTGCCCTTGAGGTCACCAAAGGTGATGCCCTCGTCGACGACCAGGCCCTCGATCTGGTTGAACTGCGGAAGGTGGCAGGCATCGGCCGTGTCGGGACGGTAGACGGTGCCCGGGCAGATCATGTAGATGGGCGGCTTCTGCGACTCCATGGTGTGGATCTGCACGCCCGAGGTCTGGGTGCGCAGCAGCACATCGGACTCGCCGTGGGCGTGAGCCTCGGGGTGCGCGACGCTGCCGGGGTTGTTGTCGACCACGTAGAAGGTGTCGCGGGCCGAGCGGCTCGGGTGATCCATGGGGGCGTTGAGCGCGGTGAAGTTGTAGTAAGAGGTGTCGACCATGGGACCGGACTCGACGGTGTAGCCGATGCCGCAGAAGATGTCCTCGGCCTCCTCGATGATCTGCTTGATCAGGTGCTGGTGACCGATCTGCGGACGGATGCCCGGCAGCGTGATGTCGACGGCCTCGTGCTCGAGTGCGTGCTTGAGGGCGGCGGCCTTCATCTCGGTGGTGCGCTCGTCGAGCATACCCTCGATCAGTTGGCGCATCTCGTTGGCGCGCTTGCCCATCACGGGACGATCCTCGGGGGCGAGCTTGCCCATCATGCGCATCAGGCCGGTGATGCGGCCCTTGCGGCCGAGCAGCTCAACGCGCGCGGCCTCGAGCTTGGCGGCGTCGTCGGCGCCTGCGACGAGCTCCTTGGCCTCTTCCTCGAGTTTGACCAGATCATCAATCAGACTCATGTCTTCCCTTTCGTCTCTCGCGCTCCCCGCTCGCCGGGACGACTGCCGCCGCCTGACGTTGCGAAAACGCGGCCCGGTTCGGTAACAAAAAACCGCCCTCGGGCATGTGCATTGCCCAAGGACGGTTGAATTCCGCGGTACCACCTTGTTTGACCCGGCGGATGTCTGGCCCGCCGAGCCCACTCTGCGCCCCTTGTCGCGAGGCTCACGGCTTCCCTACTGGGGCTTCGCCGCCGCTGGCCGCGCGCCCGTTGAGGTCGCTGCTCGGGAGTGAACGCTTGGCCCTTGCCACCGCAGGAAGGTTTGCAGCCCATGACCTTCCCTCTCTTGTCGGCGACGCGGCGGGCAAAACCCTCTCCGTCAACGCATTGGGTTATAGGATAACACATTCTGCGAGCATATCGCCGCGTTCCGTTTTGTTCGCACTGGGTACAAGGCAGGTAGCTGTGCAAACTGGCCGTGCATCCGCCTGCGGCGCTCGGCCTGCGAGATTAAGGATACGGTATGGGAAAGAAACTCGATAAGAAGGCCAAGGTCGCCGTGGCAAAGGCCGCCAAGGGCGTCAAGGCCGCTAAAGTCGACAAGGCCGTCAAAAAGTTCCGCAAACTCGAGGGCAAGCTGTGGACTCGTGAGTACCTGCTCAAGATTGCCGAGTTCGATGGAGCGACGATTGCTCCTGCCAATGGTGCTGCCGCCCGTGCCGACGCCATGGGCACGCTTGCCGGCGAGCATCACAAGCTGCTGACCAGCGAGAAGTCCGTTGAACTCGTACGCTCGTTAGCGCGCGAGACCGTCGCCGGCGGCAAAATTGACGACCCGCAGCTGCTCGACGAGATCCGTGTGCTCGGTCGCGACCAGCGCGAGGCAAGCGTCATCCCCACCGAGGAGGCCGAGGCCTGGACCAGGCTCACCTGCGAGGCCGATGCCGTGTGGCACAAGGCCAAGACGGCCAATGACTGGGCGAGCTTTGAGCCCTATGTGGATAGAATCGTCGCCCAACTTAAGCATCAGGCCGAACTTATGGACCCCAAGCGCGACCCATACGATGTTTGGCTCGACCAGTACGAGCGCGGCCTTTCCGCCAAGAGCTTCGATGCGTTTTGCGATGAGGTCAAGGCGACGGTCGTGCCGCTCGTGCACGCCATCGGCGAGCGCAGCCAGCAGCCCGATGCCGACTTTTTGCACGCCCGCGTGCCCGAGGCCGCCCAGCGCGCCATGAGCTTCGACCTTATGAAGCTTGTCGGCCTGAACCTGGACGACACCACGCTTGCCTTTACCGAGCACCCGTTTAGCGAGGGCTTTGCCGTGGGTGACGCGCGCATCGCGACACACATCTACGAGGACGATTGCATCTCCAACGTCTACAGCATCATCCACGAGGCGGGACACGCCATGTACGAGCTGGGCGTCAATCCTGCCTATGCGCGCACCTGTCTTGAGGGTGGCACCTCCATGGGCATCCACGAGAGCCAGAGCCGCTTCTTCGAAAACACCGTGGGTCGCAGCCGCGCCTTTATGGGACCGCTGCTCGAGGTGCTGCGCCGCCACGCACCCGAGGTCTACGGCGACGTCGACGAGGACACGCTCTACCGCGCCGTGAACATCGCGCAGCCGTCGTTGATCCGCACCGAGGCCGACGAGCTCACCTATCCGCTGCACGTTATGGTGCGCTACGAGATCGAGCGCATGCTGTTTGCCGGCGAGGCCACGGCCAAGGACATCCCCGCGCTTTGGAACCGCTTCATGAATGAGTACCTGGGCATTCCCGTTCCCGACGACACGCACGGCTGCCTACAGGATACGCACTGGAGCGGCGGCTCGTTTGGCTACTTCCCCACCTATGCGCTGGGCAGCGCCTACGACGCCATGTTTGTGCCGGCCATGTGCCGCGACGGCGTCGACCTTACCGGCGCCTGCGCGAGCGGCGATCTGGCGCCCGTCCGTGCCTGGCTGGGCGAGCACATTTGGCAGTGGGGCCGCGCCAAAGACGCGCCGGAACTCATCAAGGGCGCCTGCGGCATGGCGTTCGATGCCCGCTACTACTGCAGCTACCTGCAGGACAAGTTCACCACGCTCTACGAGCTGTAAGGCATAACCGACACGCCAACGCAAAGGGGACGCCGCGGAACCAATCCGCAGCGTCCCTTTTTTTCACCCAATAACTAGGTACCCAATGACTAGTTCGTTGACGCTAATGTCTTGGCAACGTCAGCGAAAACGGCCCCAAGCGAGCAAGGTGACGTGAAATGAAAGGGCGCTGACCTTCTGGTCGCGCCCTTGAAATTGAACGTCAGATTGCCGCTTGGGGCCGTTTGCAGCGTCGAGCAGCTACGCGGTTTGGTAAAACCGCGTAGCTATAAAGCCTCCAGCGCGGCGGCGATGCGCTTCATGGCGACGTCGGCGGCGGCTTGGTCGGGGGCTTCGGCCAAAACGCGAATCACCGACTCGGTTCCGCTCTTGCGCACGAGCACGCGGCCCTCGCCTGCCAGCGCAGCCTCGGCCTCGGCGATGGCGTTCTGCACGCCCATGTTCTCGAGCGCGGCGTCCTTGTCCGCCACGTGCACGGCCACCTGCGCCTGCGGCAGCAGCTTGCACGGAGCCGTGAGCTGCGAGAGCGTCTCGCGCTCGGCACGAATCACTTCCATCACGCGCAGTGAGGTCATAATGCCGTCGCCCGTGCGCTCGATATCGCCAAAGATCGTATGGCCCGTCTGCTCGCCACCCAGGCTGTAGCCGCCCTCTCGCATCTTGGCATACACGTGACGGTCGCCCACGCCGCTGGTCACGGCGCTCAGACCGGCAAGCTCCAGCGACTTGACCAGGCCAAAGTTGCTGGCAATCGTCGGCACCACGGTACCGCCCGAGAGTCGCCCGTGCTTGTTCAGATACACGCCGCACACGTACAGGATCTGGTCGCCGTCTACCACGCGACCGCGCTCATCCACGGCCAGGCAGCGGTCGGCATCGCCGTCGTAGGCAAAGCCCACGTCCAGGCCCTGCTCCACCACATGGCGCTGCAGACGCTCCATATGCGTGGAGCCGCAGTCGACGTTGATGTTAAAACCATCGGGCGCGGCGTTGATCACGCGCACGTCGGCGCCCAGCGCGTCAAACACCGGCTTGGCCACCGAGGACGCCGAGCCGTTGGCGCAGTCGATGCCGATCTTGACGCCCTGCAGCGAAAAGTTCGCGCTGGCGATGAGCGAAGCAATGTAGCGGTTGCGGCCCTGCATGTAGTCCACCGTGGCGCCGATGTGGTTGCCCGTGGCCAGCGGCACCTCGCTCTTGCCATCGATGTAGTCCTCGATAAGCTCCAGTACGTCCTCGTCCATCTTAAAACCGTCGCTGTTGACGAGCTTAATGCCGTTATCGCAAAACGGGTTGTGGCTCGCACTGATCATGATGCCGCAATCGAAGCAGCCCTCCACAGTCTGATGCGCTACGCCCGGCGTGGGGATCACGTGCAGCATATAGGCGTCCGCGCCGCTCGCGACCAGGCCGCTCACCAGCGCCGCCTCGAACATATAACTCGAGCGACGTGTGTCCTTGCCCACGATGACGCGCGCCTTAGCACTGCGGTTGGCGCCGTAATACCAGCCCACAAAACGGCCAATCTTATAAGCGTGCTCTACCGTCAGCCCAACGTTGGCCTCGCCGCGAAAGCCGTCGGTGCCAAAGTACTTCATGCGCTCTCCTTACAAAATAGGGGCGAACAGATTGCCTGTCCGCCCCAAAATGGTACTCGATTATCTGCGCTACCAGAAAAACCCTACGCCGACGCGCTGTCGCGAGCCGCCTGGCATGTAGGAGTCTGACGCAGCATAAGCGGCTTGTCCCCCGCCTCGGCCGACGTGGTCAGCGTATACGTGATCGTCGTCGTCTCGCCAGCATGCAGGTCAACGGTGCCCGAATAGAAGGGGATTCCATGCCACGTAGCGGCACCAAGACCAAACTGGGTGCCCTCAACCGTAAGGTCACTGATGTTGCCGCCCGTCGGGGCAAACAACGAGACATTCAGACGCTCGTCGTCACGCGCGGCATCGGGTGCGCTCGCCGCAACGTAGTCGGGCAGCTTGCCAGCCTCCTCCTGCGTCATGATGTTCGTCAGGGTAACGGTGATGCGATAGGAACACGTGCCGTCGCCGTTCTTCACGCCCTGACCAATCTGAGTGTCGGCGTTCAGATACCAGTCGAGCTTGGAGAAGCTCAGGTTGTTAAAGTAAACGCCGGCAACGGGATCGGCACTCGGATCATCCGGATCGGGCAGCGAAGCGTCAATGCCCGTCTCTTTGATGGCATTCTGCTCATCATCGTTTCTCATCCAAGCGATCAGGCGGCCCTCTTCGGCACCGCGCTCAACGGCGCTGACAAGCTTCGTAACATCGACATCGCCGATACCGCCAAGGATCTTGTCGAAGGCAGCGCTGGCGACGGATGCAAAGATGCCGTCCGACTCCTCGACCGGATAGTTCCAGTACACATCGTGCATGAGGACCTTTGCGGCGTTGGCGCCGTCGACAACCGTTCCGTCGGGCAGTGACACGTTACCGACCAGGCCCAGCAGATACTGCAGGAACACCGGGTCGATACCCACGACGCCGTCAACGTCCTGCCCATACTGGGACTTCCACAGCGCGGCGACACGCTGCGAGTTGCGGGGCCAATCGGGCGAATAGGTATTGCCCGAGTTGCACAGGTTGCTGTGGTTGCCGAACAGCGCCTCATCCTCTTCGTCGACGCTCTCGACTGCCTCATCCTCACTGAGTCCAATGCGGGGAACAAACTCGCCAATCGACATCTGGCCGTCAGTGACCGAAATCAGGCCCTGCGAACCGCCAAAGCCGCCGCAGGCACGAATCTCGACGTTGTTCATGGCGTACACAAGGTAGTTGCGCGTCTGGCCGTTGGCGCCGAGCATCTGGGGAAGGACGGGGGCGACCTTCTCCGCCGCGTCAACCGCGCCGTTGAGGGTGGCAAAGCCGTCCTTGGCCTTATCGACCAGCTCGGTCACCTGGGAAATATGAGTATCGCCAATGCCCTGGACCTTCTCGTTGGCGCTCTTGAACACCTTCGAGCTGCTGGAAAGCGAATCGGCGACCGCCTGCAGCGCGGACACGTTAATCATGCCATCCTGGAACAGCTTGCCGGGCGTGGCCTGAGAAAGGTTGTCGGCCATGGGAACCAGCGCATTGCTCGAGACATCGGACAGGGCGTCAATCATGGTGCGGGCCGCATTGATATCGCTGCCATACACCGGGATAAACGAAGCCGCCGCCCACAGCGGGCTCGAGGTCTCCGCCTTCATGCTGTTACAGAGCTCATCGATCTTCTTCGCATCGTCGGGCAGCGTCGAAAAATCGCCCGACGTGACCTTGTCCTTAAGGCCACCGACGATCTCGACAGCCTCCTTCGCTTCGCTCTTTACGGTCTTTGCCGAGTTAAGCAGCATAAAGCCGCTTGCGCCAAGCACAACGAGAAGCACCGCGACTACAGCGGCAATAATGGCGCCAGTGTGACGCTTTTTGCGCTCGCCCTTGCGATGGCGATGACGGACCAGACCGTCAGAGGTCGAACTCGACGAAGCGTCGCTACCGTAGTTCAAACCAAAATCGTAATAATCTTCCTTGGAACCCGAGCCCGCAAACTCGGCACCGCTATCATCCAGGCGGGCGAACGTGCCAGTCTCGGAGGCGCCGGTGTAAATCGTGCCAAGGTTACCCGTAAGCCCCGCGCCACCGGCAGAGGGAGTATTGTTGGCGGCCTTGCCGGCATTAACGTTGCCGGCGGCATTCGCGGCGTTGACAGCACCTGCGTTGTTCGCAGGTACTGAAGGAGCCCCGCTCGGCTGCGACGCGGAGGTTGCACCGCCCGCAAAGACATTCCCTCTTGCACGGCCGGTCTTTTTTGCCTTTTGAGACTGCTCGTACAGAGCGGTAAACATCGCCGTCTCGCCCGGGGACACGCGCTTACCGGAGCTGCCCTGTCCAGCGCCGCCCGGCGTGCCGGCCTTACCAGCCCCGTTCGGACGCGGCGGAACTGCAGGACGGCCGCTATCGCTGCCCTTAAAGTGATTACCAGCCATAAAGAAATCCTCGCAATTGAGTCGCAATGAAAAAATCCATAACGTTACTAGTTTATGGCATTTTGAGCATCGACAGCTAAACTCCAGACACGGACGTCAATTGGCGAAAATGCGGCACAACACCTTTTCTGTCTTGGCGGCGGCGCCAGCTACACCGTGAGGAACATCATCACGATGATCATGGCAAAGCCGATAAGGTCGGTCGGCAAAAACACCGTGCCCAGCATAACGGCGCTGGTGATGGTCGCCGAAACCGGCTCCACAGTTCCGATGAGGCTCGCGCGCACCGAGCCGATGTCCTTAACGCCCTGCATATAGAGCATGTAAGCAAAAAACGAGCCGATAACCACGAACACCGCGAGCGCCTCGATGCCGGCAGCGTCGAGCGCCGGCATATGCGCCCAAGGCCGCACGAAGACGCACGAGACCACGCCCGCCGTGAGCATTGCCGAGCCCGTGACGATGGGGCTGCCGTATTCGGGCAGGATCTTGGCGGGAATCACCGCCATACACGCGGCGCTGACCGCACACATAAGACCTGCTGCCAGGCCAAGCGGCGAGATATTCAGGCTGGTAGGGTCGCCACCGGTGGCGATTAAAAAGGTTCCACCCAGAGCCAGGCCAATGCCGATGACTTCGCGAGTACGCGGCATGCGGCGATCGGTCACGCAGGCGTAGCCCATGATGATAACGAGCTGCAGGCACTGGAGCACCGTCGCGGTTCCGGCGTTCGTCAGGCGCACGGCCGAAAGATAGCAAAACTGGTTGAACAGCAGGCCAAAAGCGGTAAAGAGCAGCAGCTGCTTGCGATCAGCGGGCGTCGTCCAAAGCTTGACCAGGCGTGCGCGGTCGCGCGTGACAACCACAGCCATAAAGAGCAGGCCGGCGAGAATCTGCCGTATGCTCATAAGCCACAGCGTATCGACATGGTAGGTATCGAACAAAAAACTCGCGCTGGTGCCCGAGAAGCCCCAAAACGAACCGCCCACCAGCGTAGCCAAGACGCCCGTGATCATCTTGCGCGTCGAAGCGCTGTTCAGGCGGTCGCGCCATGCGCGACGGGTGTTGCGGCTGAGCTCGTCGGTGCCCTCGGGCACATCAATGTTCGATATATCGGTCATCGGCACCGAAGCCCCTGCGCCTTCGACCTGCTCGACACACTCTTTGCTCATTCCACTCCCCCGAAACAGCCTGGAAACAATTCGGCTTACCTTACCACGGCGAAGTCACCAGCTGGAGGCTTGTCCGCTTATCGGTAGGACAATTCCGCAGGCGTCTTTCCATAGCTCGATACCGCAATGGCCTTGCATTATGCGACAGCCAAATCGCGGCAGTAGGCTCTTTTGAAATGGATGCGACAAAGCCCCCGAATTCCACAATGTAAGCGATTTTTAAAAATGTTCTTGCCACCGAGTTCAGGCTCCGTTATATTATCCCTTGCGCGCTTGCGCACCCTTGATCGGGCGTTTAGCTCAGGGGGAGAGCGCTTCCCTGACACGGAAGAGGTCAGAAGTTCAAATCTTCTAACGCCCACCAAATGTTCGCAGCTCAGAGGCTATGTCTCTGGGCTGTTTTGTATTATGTCGCCAAATCCGCTGGCAGCTCCAACCGCCCAAACAACCACCCCGCCCATGCGCAAAACCGCGTCAGCGACCCAAGCGCCTATCCCGGCCGACCCCGCAGTCAATCAAAACCGCCCCAATAGCCACCGAGGCCGAGACCAACGCGTCTCGAACCCATCCGCACCGCAGCTTCTCGGCAAAACGCCACAACGTCCATACCCTGCGGTATCCTTGAGTCACTTGCACCTGCAGCACCAAGGAGCCGCCATGCGCACCGAGCTCGATGTCCCCTTTTCGCACAAAGAAGAAGCCAAGGCGCTGGGCGCCAAATGGGACCGGACCAAGAAGATCTGGTATGTACCCAGCGGCGTCAACCCCGAGCCCTTTGCCGAGTGGCTGCCCGGTGTTGACCGATCCGACCCCTCAGCGCCGTATATATATCTAGTACTGGGCAAGCGCGAGTGCTGGAAGTGTCACAAAGAGACCTCGGTCGCGGCCTTCGGCATTCCCTATCGAGCCGATAACGACGAGAGCATCGCCATCGCGCACGCGCCCAACGAAGCCGGGCACATTGCCATCGACACGGCCAACGCCAACGCACTCGCCATCGTGCCCGCTCTTGGCTGCGTGCCGGGCGAGATCCGCGACTACCTTTATAAGCGCTGCGGCTACAAGCCCGTAGGCGCGCGAGCCTCCAAAGCCCCGTCGCTCGGCAACACGTGCACCAGTTGCGACGCGCTGCAAGGCAGCCGCTATCTGTTCGAGGAGCCCTCGTCCCCGTTTGCCCTCACTGCCATCAACAAGCTGCCGGCACTGGAGTTTATACGCGTCGAAGTTGCCGGCGTCTTTGGCGTCCCGGCCACGCGTACCGACTTTGACCAGGCGCTCTTTACCTGGGCACGCGACCATCACGCCGAGTTCCACAGGCAACTCGGCGAGGGGGTTTATTTGTAGAGGCAAAAGACACTCACAGCCAACTCCTCCGCATCACCTATCCCTCGTCGCCGGCGTCGTACACGATATCGAGGCCACAAACAGGGCATTTCTCCGGATACACCGGCATATGAACGCCTGTCCGTTTTCTCACTTCGTCGCTGAGTCTGTCGCGCGCATCGATAAACCGAATGTCGAGACACGGTATTTGCGAGCCGCAGCAAGGGCAGGTGACGACAAACGACGCGCAATCAACCTCTACGCTCGGAAACATATTGTTGTCTATAAGGGCACACGGCAGTTTTCCGTACTTCCCCATCGCAATATCGCCTCGCCAGCTCATATACGCTCCCCTCTCGCTATACAAATCAGGAAGAGCATGCACCGGCGGGCGTGCGCGAGATCGCATCGCCACGCGATCCGATCAAACAACACGATCGTCAAAGAATGCCAAAGCCAAATACGCTAATACGGCAGAAGCCCCGCCTTTTCACGCTTCTTTTCCGAGCGATCGAACTCAATGCGATGGGCCTCAAGAAACACCGTATCGGGTCGCCACTGACGCTCATCCGGCTGCCTTAGCGTCGCACCCGCAAAGGAAGCGTAGTCGGTCTTATCCAGCAGGTACGATCCGCACAGCCGATATTCGCCGCAAACAGGCTCAAACGAAATCAGGTGAGCATCAAATAGGGAATGAAGATCGCGCCGAA
Organism: uncultured Collinsella sp.; assembly: GCA_938045085.1. Taxonomy (GTDB): domain Bacteria; phylum Actinomycetota; class Coriobacteriia; order Coriobacteriales; family Coriobacteriaceae; genus Collinsella. The sequence continues at coordinate 25,738 of CALINZ010000002.1, forward strand.
GCAGAATACCGTTGCTGGCAACCTGCGATTTGGGTCCCGAGTAATTCTCGATATGTGCAGCCTCCAGAGCCTCGCTGACGCCGCAGTCCGACACCGCGCAACGGCCATCATAGGCGGCAACGAGCTGCTTGCGGAACCATTGCTGCCCCAATCGCTCGCGCCTTAACGCATAGCGGACCTTTTCGTCGTCGGTCGCACCCTGTCCGGCAAACTCAATATCGACGGGTATGTGCTTCAGATAACTCATGTCGGGCGCAAAACGAGGGTCCGGTCCGCCTTTATGAACAGGACCGTGCAGAACAAACCATCCATTTTCGGGCTCGAACCGCTCAACAAACGCAAGGCCGAGCACCTTATAGCCCACCTCGGTTGCAAATATGACTCCGACTGGGACGCCACATTCCATGCAGTTGAGCATTTTACGGTTGTAATTCTGGTCTCGAGAACCAACGGCTCCTGGCGCTTGGACCGAATACTTAATGACCCACGTACCGTCATCCAAATAGAGCGGAGGCACATCGGTGTAGAAGCTCTTTTTAGAGTTATGGACCGAAAGCGCAAAGATCTTATTGGGATCTTGCTTCACCCGATCCTGGCCCGGCCAGAAGATCCCTGAATCCCGCGTTACGGGAAAGAAGTCCGAGCCAATTCTCAAACGGTACTGATACTGAGGACTATCTTCCTTGGTGTGGTGCGGAAGGCTGGTCCAAACGCCGCCGCGCTGTTCCTCACCCAGAAACCACTCCCATGCCTCAACGTATTCGGAAGGCACGAGACTGCAGGCGCGGTCATAGCTTGGTCCATCCATCAACGGAACAGCAAGGTCAATGTCGTTCATCGCCAGCACCTACAACCATACGAACGCGAGTCATGCCCCTCAATAATATGGCCGAGAGTCAATTATTACGAGATCTCATTCCGCGATCGGCACATCGTTGATGCTCTCGGTTTGCCGCTGGCGCGCTTGTACCCCGCTACCCCACTTCCCTGTATACTGATGTAGCACGTGTTTCATCCGGGCTTGTTGGGCCGGGTCGTTCATGGGAGGTTCTTGTGGCTGTTTCGAATCCGCCTAAGGGAAGCGTTTCTTCTTCGTCCATCAAGCCGGTTACGCGCAAGGCCGTGCGTTGCCAGCGCGAGGTCGCTTGGCTTGTCACGCAGGCGGCGGGCAGGCTTGTGGCGACCACTCAGGACGTCAATGCGCCTACGCCGAGCTTTGTGTTAGCGGCGGCGCTGGATTTTGTGCGCCAATTGGAGGTTGCCGCGCAGGATGCCAACGGCCACCTCGACTACCAGAACGTTATGGCGCCCGACCTGCAAACGTTCTGCCACATGGCCAAGTTGCCTGCCGCGCCCAATGCGCTTTCGGACGCAGGCTACATGTTTACGCTCTCGGGCGCGGACCTTATCCGCGACATCTATGCATACTGCAGCGAGCTCGCCGAGCGCCACGTCTTTGACGCGGCAGAAGTCAAACCGGGAAATGTCATCAAGCTGGTTCTTAGGCTGTTCCTGATAGACGGGTTCGGGGCCATGCCGGCGTAAGCCGAGTCTTTAGCATCACCGTCGACTGGGCAACAACCGCTTTACCTTAATGGACGCCAATCGAGGGTCGATTATTGGGTCGCCTCGTCCACTAACGCATCTATCCCACGCGCTCCGACAGTCGATACTTGCGGTTGCGGCTCGTCGCCGGCGCCGTGGGCTCAAGCTCGCCTTGAGCAATGAGCGCGTTGACGCGCGACCTAACCTGGGAAATTGTGAGCCCTGTGTGCTCTGCCAGCTCGCGCGTCCCCAGCTCGCCGTAGTGTTTGAGTGCCGTCACAATTAAGCCCCCGCCATGATCGACCGGCTCGATCTTTGAACGGTAAAGTACGACCTTGAACCGATCGAATCCCGGGCAGAACAGGGGCCCGGCCAGACCATGCGCGCGCATGGCATCGATCATCATCGGGATGCCCGAGCCATTGCCCTCAGCCGGCGAACCTGCGCCATCCGGCAGCGGGACAATCGACATGAGCTTCACAAGCGTCGCGTTACGGCATCGGGAGCTGCCGTCAAACAAGTTCTCGCGAGTCTTTCCCCCGTAAAGGCCGCCAGGATTTGTCACCTCGACACGATCATCAAAGACGTCGACGGCAATCGATTGTCCACAGAACCGATCCCCGTATTCTCGATGGATTACGGCGTTGGCGATTGCCTCGCGCAGAACCTCCTCGGGAATCTCAAGCGAGTCGACACGCGAGACGCCTTGGACGGTCGAGGTTCGCCGCAAATTCTTGGCGACGGCTGCGACGGCATCCGAGATCATCTCGCCCAACGTTCCCTCACAGATTGTGCGGTCCATGAACCTCAGCGACCCCGCCGTGCCTTTCCGGGTCCCCGCATAGACAGCCATGTCGATAAAGAGCTTGGGATAAAACTGCTGAGGGTAGGTGCCCGCAACTAGGAGTCCAGCCTTGGTAACATTGCCCTGGGAATCAAGGAAATTTAGGCGCTCCAGCTTCGTTTGTTTGTCCGGCGCGCCGCGCATTGCCCGAGGCGTCAACGAGAAAGCCCGATCTATCGTACGGTCGACCAGCGCCTCGTCGAGATCGTCCGCGCCCGCGCCCGCCACCGCGTCGCGATCGCTCGGAGTCGCTCGACCGTATGACGCCAATGCGAGCACCTCGGTCGACGAAAGCGGGACATCTTTGTCATCGATGCGTTTGTAGCTGCCACCTTGAGCGCCCCGCTCTATGACATAACAAGGCTTGCTCGACGGGTCGAGCTCCTCAATCGTGATGACCAGAACCACGGTGCCCTGGAGCTCCACGCGCTCAATGGTGTATTTGGGCGGATTGGCCAGCTTTCCGCGACCGCCCGCATCACCCATGCCCGCCACGAATTGGTTGAGCACTTTCTCGGTCTCAAAGTTTGCAACTGGGACAAAACCCGCGCGCTCGCTCACTCCGAGCACGATGATGCCGCCGGCGGTGTTTGCGAAAGCGCTGACCGTTTCCCATACGTCGCGGGAAAGCGTTGTGGCGCTCTCCTTGACCTCGACGTTAAGATCGTCCGAACCCATGCGCCTTAAAGACTCGAGCAGACCGGTCAGTTCGTTTTCGTTCATCTGCACGTCCTTTCGCTCGGTTCTGCGAAGAATGCCGCGAATGAATTTCCTTCGTCTCTCAGTTATCTCTCGTAATTATCTCTCATCTTTCTGTTATCTCTCATATTAGAGATGAGTGAGAGATAAAAGATAAGATGTCTGCCATCTGTTTCATATAAACATGTTTTTGCTGGTAGAACAATCGGTATTGAGATAATACCATGATTGCTTGTCTCTTTGCTGCTCAGTTATCTCTCATATTTATCTCTCGTCTTTCTGTTATCTCTCGTATTCGTGACGAATGAGAGATGAGAGATGTGCGGGCGGCGGATGAGCGTGGATTTTGGACGGTCGGGAAATGAGGGTGGATATTTGGACGGTATTTGGGCGTTTTGAGGCTGATTCCGTCCGAAAATCCACTCTCATTCGATAGGCGTCCAAGTTTCCACGCTCGTGCGGCGGGCACGCGAGCCCTTCGCCCAATCCGCTGGCATCGTCTCCAGTTCGCCGCAGGGTCGCGGCCCCATATGGGTATACTCTCGAGGATTCGACTCGATTCGCCCCCGCTGGGGCGTCAAAGGAGACTGCATATGCCCACCACCTCAACCGACCCGCGCGCCGCTGCTGCCGCGCTGCTGGTGCCCGGTACCACCTGCCACGGCTTTGCCGTCGAGCGCTGCGAGACCGTGCCCGAGCTCGACTCGGACGCCTACGTGCTGCGCCACATCGCCTCGGGCGCTCGCCTGCTGTACCTGGCGTGCGACGACGAAAACAAGGCCTTTGCCATTGGCTTTAAGACGCCGCCGGCCGATTCCACCGGCGTGTTCCATATTCTTGAGCACTCGGTGCTGTGCGGATCGGCTAAGTTCCCCGTCAAGGAGCCGTTTGTCGATCTGATCAAGAGCTCCATGCAGACGTTTCTCAACGCCATGACCTACCCCGACAAGACCATCTACCCCGTTGCCACCACCAACGAGCAGGATCTGTACAACCTGATGGACGTGTACCTGGACGCGGTGTTCAACCCGTGCATCTATACCAAGCCCACCATTTTTGAGCAGGAGGGCTGGCACTACGAGCTGGACCTGCCGGAGAGCGTCGAGGGCGAGGGCGACGGCGGCTCCGCGAGCCTGCGCGAGGGCACGCTGCGCTATAACGGCGTGGTGTTCAAC
>CALINZ010000003.1 GCA_938045085.1 uncultured Collinsella sp.
GAGCTGGGATTTTTGTTTTGCCGCACCGGATCGATGGTGCTGGGGTTTAACGACGAAGACCGCGCGCACCTGGAGCAGCTGCGGTGCAACGGCCTGGCCAACGGTGTGCCCGAGCTATCGATCGTCGGACCCGACCGCATCCACGAGCTGGAGCCGCGCGCGAGTGCTAAGGCGACGTGCGCGTTGTGGTGCCCTTCGACCGGTTACGTCGACCCTTTTGAGGTCGCCATCGCCGCGCTGGAAAACGCCGTTGCCAACGGCGTGACGTTTATGCGTTCCGCGCCGGTGGAGGCGATTGAAGTTGCCGGCGGCGCTGACGGGGGCGCCGCCGACGACGACAAGGGCCGCGCGCGATTTACGCTGGTGACGCCCGCCGGAGACGTGCGCTGCCGTTACCTGATTAACGCCGCGGGCAACGGTGCCGCAGGCATCTCGCATATGGCGGGCGCCGAGGAGTTTCAGATGGTCTGGCGCCAGGGCAACATTGTGGTGCTGGACAAGGAGCCGCGAGTGCTCATGCCGCTCTATCCCGTTCCCACGCCGGTTTCCAAGGGCGTTATCGTCACGGGCACCGTACACGGCAACACCGTGATCACCGCCACGGCCGCCGTGCGCGAGCCGGGCGACACGCAGACCTATGCGAGCGATGTGAACGCGCTGCTGACCGGCGCGCGAAAGCTGGTGCCCGATCTGGATACGCGCCGCGTGGTGCGCGCATTTGCCGGCGGGCGTCCGGTCATTCAGGGAACGAACGACTTCTTTATTGGACAATCGGCCGTGGTGCCGGGGCTTTTCCATGCGGCGGGCATTCAGTCGCCGGGCGTGGCGAGCGCGCCGGCCATTGCCGAGCGTATGGAGCTTGTGATGCGTGAGGCGGGCGTGGAACTGCACGAGCGGGCGGACTGGAACCCAATTCGCCGCGTCCCGGACGACTTTGACCGCGCACCGCTCGCGCACAAGGAGGAGCTGATCGAGTCCGATCCCACGTGGGGACAGATTGTTTGCCGCTGCGAGACAGTGCCCGAGGCCGAGATTGTGGCCGCGATTCGACGCCGCCCGGGCGCGGTTTCGGTCGAGGGCGTCAAGCGACGCTGCCGTGCCGGCATGGGTCGGTGTCAGAGCGGCTTTTGCCAGAGCCGTGTGGTGGCGATTCTTGCCCGAGAGCTGGACTGCGACCCCAGCGAGGTGCTGTTGGAGGATGCCGGATCTTGGTTGGTCGAGAGACCGTTGAAGGGGGTGCGTTAGGATGGCGGAATTCAAATCGAGCGCGATTGATTGCGGCGTCATAGAAGCCGTACAAACGCAAGCCTTCGACGTGGTCGCTATCGGCGGCGGACCCGCCGGCATGGCGGCCGCGCTGGCCGCGCATAAGGCAGGGGCACGCGTGGCCATCGTGGAGCGCGAGCAGCATCTGGGCGGCATCCTCCGCCAGTGCATCCACCCTGGCTTTGGCCTGTCGCACTTTAAACAGGAACTCACCGGTCCCGAGTACGCGCAGCGCTTTATCGACCAGGTGCACGCAACCGACATTGCGCTGCTCCTGAACAGCATGGTGATTGGGATTGATTCAGGCGAGCCTACGGAAGACGCCGCGGTCCATACCGTCACGCTCATGAGCCCTGCCGGCATGCTGCAGCTCACCGGGCGCGCGATCGTCCTTGCCATGGGTTGCCGTGAGCGCACCCGCAGCGAGATCAAGATCCCCGGCAGCCGACCCGCCGGCGTGTTTACGGCGGGCCTGGCGCAGCGATACATCAATATCGAGAACCTCAAGCCCGGCTCGCGCGCTGTCATCTTGGGCTCGGGCGACATCGGGCTGATCATGGCACGTCGCTGCACGCTCGAGGGAATTTCGGTCGAGGGCGTGTACGAGCTCATGCCGTACGCCAACGGGCTGCGCCGCAATGTAAAGAACTGTCTGGACGACTTTGGCATTCCGCTGCATCTGTCCACCACCGTCACACGCGTGATCGGGCACGACCGTGTGGAAGCCGTCGAGGTGAGTCAAGTCGACGAGCACCTGGCGCCCATTCCGGGGACGACACGCTGCTGCTTTCGGTGGGCCTGATTCCCGAGAACGAGCTTTCGGTTGCCGCGGGCGTGGAGCTGGACCCACGCACGCGCGGCGCCGTGGTGGACCAGAGCCTGCAGACGGACGTGCCGGGCATCTTTGCCTGCGGCAACGTGCTGCACGTGCACGACTTGGCCGAAAACGTGACGACCGAGTCCGAGCGCGCCGGTGTGGCAGCGGCGGCGTGGGCGTTGGGCGGCGCCGAGGCGTGCGCTGCGGGCACAGGCTGCGAGTTCACGGTCTCCCCCGCCGGCATCGCGGGCTACGCGCTGCCAGGACGCATTACGGCCGTGGCGCTCACCAAGCTGAACTTCCGCGTGCGCCGACCAGTCGATGCCGCCCGCGTGAGGATCTTGGCAAACGGCGAGGAACTGTTCGCCGGCAAGGTCCGCGCGTTTAAGCCGAGCGTTATGGAAAGCTTCCCACTGCCGGCAAAGGTCATCCAACAAGCGCTCGACCTGGGTGCCAGCGAGATTGTCCTATCCGTCGATCCCGTCGAGGAGGCATAAACTATGAGCGATAACGTGAGCGAAACGCTGCAGTTCAACTGCACGACCTGCCCATCCGAGTGCCTTCTGACCGTGGAGGTGGAGCGTGACGCAGACGGCGCCGTGGCAGAGGTGCGCTCCGTGACCGGCAACAGATGCCCGCGCGGTGATAAGTTCGCACATCAGGAGCTCACCTGCCCCATGCGCGTGCTCACCACAACCGTGGCCGTATCTGGCGGCGACGAGGCGCTGCTACCCGTGCGCACGGCCGAAGCCATCCCGCTAGAACTCCACGCCCAAGCCATGGCCCTCATCCGAGGCCTGGTCGTCAACGCCCCCATCCGCATGGGCGACATCATGCTGGAAGACCTCCTCGACACCAACATCAACCTCATCGCCAGCATGGACATCGACCGAGTCAAAGTAGCTAATTAGGGACGGGGCTCTTTTAGCTACCCCGCCATCCACCCCGCCCCTCCTCAATTGCAGTGAAATAGTTCCTGATTTCCGCCAAACCCCGGCATCCAGGAACTATTCCACCGCAACCATCCTTGGAATCGGTATTTAGCTTGTGCCTACTTTGGTGTCATTTCAATACTATGCCGGATTACGGGGCTGATTCGGAGACCCCCATCCATACCGGCCATTTTCAATTTTTGACAAGCCATCTACATGCGGTTTTAATTTCGCGATTTTTGCCATGGTCAAGTAATACAGGTCCAGCCCCGTAATCCGCCATACTTTTGAAACCAGCCCATTTGGGACGGGCCTCTTTTAGCTACTTTTGCCCGAACGTTCGCTAGACAGCCCATGCTAAGGAGTGTCCCAAGGTGCCGGCATAAAAGGAACGTCCCTATGTGCCGGGCTTGGGATACCATGGTGGCACCCTAGCGAAAGGACGATGTATGGCACATGTCGATGACCAGCGTGTGGCGCACGTGCTTGATGCGCTCGAGGCTCAGCACCCCGGCGCACAGCTGCTCGTAAACGACCCGTGGTCGATTTACTATCTGACCGGTTTTTATGCCGATATGTTCGAGCGTTTTTGCGGCGTGCTGCTCGCACGCGATAGCGAACCTGTGATCTTGGTCAACGCGCTGCATCAGCTGCCCGAGTACGACAATGCCCGCGTGGCCTATCACACCGATACTGACGTCGTGGCCGACGCCATCGTTCGCGAGGTCGATCCGAACAAACCGCTCGGCATCGACACCGTCATGCGTTCCGGCTTTTTGATGCCACTTATGGAGCGCCACGCCGCCAGCGAGTTTTTCCTGGGCGACTTTGCCGTCACCGCCGCGCGCACCCACAAGGATGACGCCGAACAGGAGCTCATGCGCGCGTCCTCGGCCGCTAACGACGCCGTGATGGCCGACGCCATCAAGCTCGTCCACGAAGGCGTGACGGAGCGCGAGATTGCCGACCAGATGCTCGGCCTGTATCGCAAGCACGGCTGCGAGGGCTTTAGCTTTCCGCCCATCGTGAGCTTTGGTGCTAACGCCGGCGACCCGCACCACGAGCCCGACGACACCGTGCTCAAGCGCGGCGACGTAGTGCTGTTCGACATTGGCGGGCGTCATCGCAACTACTGCTCGGACATGACGCGCACGTTCTTTTGGGGCGATCCGGACGAGGAGACGGCGCGCATCTACGACATCGTGCGCCGCGCCAACGAGGCCGCCGAGGCACTCATCGCATCGGGTGTGCGCATGTGCGACCTGGACCGCGCCGCGCGCGATGTGATTGAAGACGCAGGCTATGGGCGGTACTTTACGCATCGCCTGGGCCACTCGATCGGTCTTCAGGACCACGAGCCGGGCGACGTCTCGCTGGTCAACGAACAGGTTATCGAGCCAGGCATGACGTTCTCCATCGAGCCGGGCATCTACCTCCCCGGCCGCACCGGCGTCCGCATCGAGGACCTGGCCCTGGTTACCGAGACCGGCGTCGAGATTCTCAACGCCTACCCCCACGATCCAGTCCGCCTAGACTAGCCTTTACCCAATAGCCCCTCAATAAGTTGCGGTGGAATAGTTCCCAGATTGGCCCACAGAGGCATAATCCAGGGACTATTTCACCGCAACTACCATGGGGCCAAGTCGACCAATTTGACAGTCTAGAGATGCGCCACGAAAAAGGGTTATCTACTACGTTTGACCCACACGGGTCGACCACACCCGCGTTTTCGAAAACTGGCAAGCCTTCTACCTGCGGTTTTAATTTCGCGATTCTCGCTATGGTCAAGGGTTACCGGTCAAACGTAGTAAATAGGCCCATTTCGTGACAAGCGAGTCAACTCGGGGTACAGGGCAGCTAAAAAAGCCCCGTCCCAAATTGACTGCTTTTGAGTTGCGGTGATATGCGGACTGTTTGGGGCTCCTGGCTTGTAAAACAGTCCCTATTTCACCGCAACTAATGAGGGGACGGGATTAGCGCAGCAGGCCGGCTACTTCGCCGGCTAGGGTGATGGTGCCGGCGGCTACGAAAGGCTCGTCTGCGACATCGAAGGCAGCGAGGGCCTCGGACACGCTCAGGTATACGCCCGCGAGTTTATCCGCGTCCACCATGGCCGCGAGCTCCTCTGCCGGCAGGGCGCGGTCGGAATCGGGCTGGGGCACGACCACGCGGGGGAAGGCCGGAATCAGAACATCGACAATACCGGCCACATCCTTGTCGGCCAGCGCGGCGCACAGCAGCGTGGGACGGTTCTCCACGCACGGATCGATCTCGTCCAGCGCGCTCACAAAGTTCTCGCAGCTCTGAGGGTTATGGCAGGCATCGATCAGCTTGAGCGGATCAGTTCCCAGCACATCAAATCGGCCCGGCGTGGGGCAGCCCATAAGCGACGCATCAAGCTTGTCATGATCGAGCTCGCGACCCAGGTACCCCTCGCACAGCATAATCGCGCACGCGGCATTCTGCGGCTGATAGGCCGGCTTAACCATACTCGACGTATAGATGGCACGCGGCGTGGTGCAGCTAAACTCAACCGTATCGCCCACGTGCTCCGGCACCTTGGTCGTGGCATGGTTCACCACGAGCGGCACGATGCCGCACGCGCGGCAGCGAGCATCCATTACGCGCTGAACGCTCGACTCGTGCGTACCCTCACCCAGCACAACCAGACGTCCGGGCTTGATGACCGCAGCCTTCTCCCCCGCAATGGCCTCGAGCGTATCGCCCAAAATACGTGTGTGATCGAGCCCAATGCCCGTAATGGCGACGGCGACAGGATCGGTCGCACTCGTGGCGTCCCAGCGCCCGCCCATGCCGACCTCGAGCACGGCAACATCCACCGCGGCCTCGGCAAACACTACAAGTGCGGCAGCCGTCAGCAGGTCAAAGGGCGTGATGGAATAGGCACGCTCCCCCGCCGCCACACGACGGGCATTCACTCGACGCCCCGCCTCAACAGCGGCAGAAACGGCGCGGGCAAACGCCTCATCGCTCACCACGCGCCCATCAACCTCCATGCGCTCGGGATAGCGCACCAGCTGTGGCGACGTATACAGCGCGGTTTTGAGCCCCTCACCACGAAGAATGGCAGCCGAAAAACGCGTAGTCGAAGTCTTGCCATTGGTACCAGCAACCTGAATGCAATCAAAGTACTCGTCCGGACGCCCCAACTCATCAAGCATATCGACAACCGTCTCAAGCAAAGGACCAGCATCCCCAGAAATCCGCCCCGTATCAGCAGCCAGCCCAACAGCCTCATCAAACGAAAACAACTCAAACGAGAACGGCACAGAATACGACCCCGAACGCTTAGGCATAAACCAAAGTCCCCTCAACATAAAAAGAGGCCCGTAAGCAACAACGAGCCCCTCCCATACAAAATATCAGCCAAACACCGCTTTGCAGCAGAATCAAGGCCACAACCCAGTGGCCCTAACACGCCAGATAAAGACAGCAACGTAACCGCACTAGGAGCGGCCCGACGCTTTGCTCGATACAAGTTCCGCACGCAAAGGACAGCACTAAATGTGCTGTCCGTCTTGCGCAGGACTGTTCGCAGTAGCGAGCAAAGCGTCGGGACGCGCCCCCCAGTAAGATCTACGAGAAGTCAGCAACCTGAGCAGTCAGCGCCGCCAGGATCTCCTTGAGCTCAGCTGCACGGTCCCTCTTCTTCTGGACCACCGTGGGCGCGGCCTTGGCCACAAAGGCCTCGTTGGCCAGTGTCTTCTCGCAGCCGGCGAGCTCCTTCTGAGCCGCGGCGATCTCCTTCTCCAGACGTGCCTTCTCGGCCGAAAGATCAACCTTGCCCTCGAGCACCACAAAGACCTCGACGCCGCTGTCGACGACGGCGATGCTCGCAGCCGGCTTCTCAACATCGGTACCCATGACCAGCGAAGCGGTGTTGGCCAGCGGCTCAATGGTCGAGCGCAGGCTCTCGAGCTTCTCGATATCCTCGGCACCGGCGCGCACGACCACGTCGAGCTCGGCCTTGGGGCTCAAGCGATAGCGCGAACGGGTGGCGCGGGCGGCAGACACTACGGTGCGGCACAGCTCAAACGCGCGCTCGGCGTCCTCGTCAACATACTTAGCGTAGTCGGCGGGCTCGGGCCACTTGGCGATCATGAGCGCCTCGGCGCGGTCCACGTTGCCCTCGACGTCCAGGTCGAGCACACTCGCCGGCATGTTGTCCCAGATCTCCTCGGTGACAAACGGCATAAGCGGGTGCATCAGGCGAATGGAGGTGTCGAGCACAAAGATCAGGTTGCGCTGAGCCTGCAGACGGCCCTCACCCTTCAGACGGGCCTTAGTGACCTCGACGTACCAGTCGCAGACCTCGTTCCAGAAGAACTGCTGCACGCCGCGGGCCATATCGCCAAAGGTGTAGTTCTCAATACCCTCGGTGACCATCTTCACGGCCTTAGCCAGGCGGCTGAACATCCAGGCGTCGGCCGGCGTCTCCACGACGGGCTCGCCGGGCGTGTAGCCCTCCATGTTCATAAGCAGGAAGCGGCTGGCGTTCCAGATCTTGGTCACAAACGACTTGGCCTGGTCGGTGCGCGGGCTGTCGATAAGCTTCTTGGTCTTCTTGTCGATGTTCGCGTCGAACTTGACATCCTGGTTGTTGGTGCACAGCGTCAGCAGGTTGTAGCGCATGGCGTCGGCGCCGTACATGCCAATGAGGTCCATGGGGTCAACGCCGTTGCCCTTGGACTTGGACATGCGGCTGCCGTCCTTGGCAAGGATCGTCGGGTAGATGACGACGTCCTTAAACGGCACCTCGTCCAGGAAGTACAGCGAGCTCATGACCATGCGGGCAACCCACAGCGCGATGATGTCGCGCGCGGTGACGAGCGCCGTCGTGGGGTGATGGCCCTCGAGCAGCTCCGGCTTTTGCGGCCAGCCCTGCGTGGCGAAGGTCCACAACTGCGAGCTGAACCAGGTGTCCAGCGTGTCGGGGTCCTGGGTCATGTTCGAGCTGCCGCACTTGGGGCAGGTGCAGGGGGCTTCCTTGGCCACGACGGTCTCGCCGCAGTCGTCGCAGTACCAGGCCGGGATCTGGTGGCCCCACCACAGCT
>CALINZ010000004.1 GCA_938045085.1 uncultured Collinsella sp.
CATAGAGGTTCTTGCGCGAAAGCAGCTCGTTTTTGAGCGAAGCCACGCGCTCGTTGAGGTGCTGGGCGCCAAGTGAACCGCCAAAGACGAGCAGCAGCGTAGCGTCCTCGGGAACGCCAAGTGCCTTGCGGCCGCGAGCGCGATCGCCCTCGATCACCGAGCGACGTACGGGGTTGCCGGTCATGAGCACGTGGTCAGGGTCACCTTCGCGCTCAAAGACCGAACGCGCTGCCGGCACCGAGATGCACACGCGGGCGGCGTGGGAGTTCATCATCTTGTTGGCCAGGCCCGGAACGGAGTTCTGCTCATGCAGCAGATACGGAACGCCCGCGCCCTTGCACCACCCCAGCAGCGGAACCTCGACATAGGCACCAAAACCAATGGCGGCATCGGGCTTGCCGACCTTTGAGAAATGACTGGCGAGCGCACGCTTGGCTTTGTTGACACGCCACAGCGAGGTCAGCGCCGTCCAAGGACGGGAGCGGTCGAAGCCCGTGACCGTAATGGGCACAAAATCAAACCCAGCCTCGGGGACCAGACGACCCTCGAGCTTGCGCGACTGGCCCACGAACACAACGTGGTGGCCACGGTCACGCAGTTCTTCAGCCAAGGCGAGCGCGGGGTTGATGTGTCCTGCCGTGCCGCCGGCTGCAATAGCAACGGTCATTTTATCGGTCATGGTAGTCCCTTCGTACACGCGGTCCCTGGTCGTCGGTACGCAGACGCGCCGACGGGTCCGAGTTCAAATCGATTCGATTATATCCGCCGCCCGCGTTGCGAGGGCTGGGGCGCTGCGGACGACCTTGCGGAGCCGTTCGCGAGCGTGGACGAGCTGCCGGCTCGGTCGCAGAGCCATCCAGGACGGTAAAACCGTTACGCGAAGATCGCTCGCCGCGCACGTGGGGCACGCCGGCAGTACTCTCATCCATAACGGCAAAGCTCTCACGGCGGCGGTCATACTCATCGCGGCGGGCGCTCTCGTACGAAACGCGCAAGATCAACCCGGCAAGCATGAGCGACACAATAATCGACGAACCGCCGTAGCTAATAAACGGCAGCGGTTTGCCCGTCATGGGAAACACGTTGAGGATGCCCAGCGCGTTAATCAAAAACTGCACCGCGAGAATGACCGCGGAGCCAGACGCCATAAGCGCGCCCCGACGATCGGTCGCCTGCTCGGCAATGCGAAACGCCGAGTAGATCAGCATCGCAAACACCAAGAAGAACAGCACGGTTCCGACAAAACCGACTTCCTCGCCAATGATGGCCAGGATGTAGTCGTTGTGCGCTTCGGGCAGATACGAGTACTTCATGGTTGAGTTGCCGATGCCACGGCCGAACAGACCGCCCGAGGCAAAGGCCATGATGGCAAGCGTGGCCTGATAGCCGTCACCATACTCGTCGGCCCAAGGGTTCAAGGCAACCTGAATACGCACCATACGGTACGGCTCTGCGACAAGCGCAATCACGATCACGAGAATGCCGAAGATTAGCACGCCAATGATAAATCTGGGGTCGAGACCCGCAAACAACGCCATGCACATGAGGGTCAACAGGATGATCAGGACAGTACCGAAATCGGGCTGGATAAAGATCAGAAAGAGCGAAATGCCCAGGTAGATGCCCATCTTGCGAAGGAATTCGTTGATGTTGCCACCGGGCGAAAAGAAGCGATCAAGCATGATGGCCGAATACGCAATGGCAAATGGCTTTAAAAACTCGGAAGGCTGGAACTGAATACCGGCGATGTTGAGCCAGCGCGTGGCGCCGCGGCTGCCGCTGCCCACCAAGAACACCAGAAGCAGTAGCCCTATCATGCCGATGAGGAAGATCCTGAGCACATCCTCCCCAAACCAGCTGTCCGGCAAAACGCGCACGATGGCAATCAGCGCCAGAACACCGACCACGGCAAACGCGGCCTGTCGACCCAGAAAAAACGTCGCCGAGCCATTCTCGTGCAGCGCCTCGACCGAAGACGCCGAGTACACCATCAGCAGGCCAAAGCATACCAAGGTAAACAAGCAGGCCATGAATATCAAACGGGGGCGCATGATACGGGCGGGAACGCCGGCAATATAGCGTTCGCTAAACGACTGCCCGCCGCGGCCGGAACGCGGTGTGGTGCGACGTGAGGAAGCACGGTCCGAGTCGGGCCTCCTCATACCTTGTCGGGGGCTCTCCTCTCTCACCGCAACCCCTATTCCATTTGTGATTTCGCCGCAGCGGCAAGCTGAGCCACGTAGTCCTTAAACACGCGGCCGCGCTCCTCATAGCCCGAGAACTCATCGAACGAAGAGCAGGCAGGTGAAAGTAAGATCACGTCGCCACGGCTCGACAACGAACGGGCAACGTCCACGGCGTCGCGTAGGTCATCCGCCTGGGCGATATCCACATCGCCATCGACATCGGCCTCGTCCATAGCGGCGGTGAAGCGCTCGCGCGCATCGCCAAAGCAGACGACCGAGCGCACGTTGTCCATAACGACGCGCGCGAAGTCCGTGAGCGGCGTGCCCTTATCGTGACCGCCGAGCAGCAAGATCACGTCGTCATCGGGAAATGCCGTCAGTGCCTTCTCGACCGCATCGGTGTTGGTCGCCTTGGAATCGTTGACGTAACGCACGCCGTCAATCTCGCCACACGGCTCCACGCGGTGCTCGAGCGGCTGGAACGAGGCAAGACCGCGGCAGACACCATCGACATCGGCACCGACCGCCAAGGCAGCCGTGGCAGCGCACAGGGCATTGATAACATTGTGATGGCCCGAGATCTTGAGCTCGGATGTAGCGATGAGCGGGGTCTCGACACCCTTCAGACGCACGATCATCTTGCCATCGCGCACAAAGGCGGCATCCTCGCCCTCAGGCTCGTCAAAGGCAACCTTGCAGATGCGACGACCCGGCGTGTAGATGTACTCATCGAACTCGTGAATGCCGGCGTCTTCGACGTCGACAACCACCAGATCGTCATCGACCATATTGTCAAACAGTTTGATCTTGGCAAGTGCATAGTTCTTATGGCTCTTATGCCAGCCCAAGTGGTCGGGAGTGATGTTGAGCAGCACCGCCACGCGGGGGTGGAGCTCGGTTGTCGTAGCAATCTGATAGCTCGAGAGCTCAGCCACAAACCACTCGTTGTGGGCTCGGCCGTCAATCTCGTTGACCGGCGGCTCGCCGATGTTGCCGACAGCAACGCTGGCCTCGCCGGCAGCCTTAAGCAGATAATCAGTCAGCGACGTGGTGGTCGTCTTGCCGTTGGTGCCCGTGATGGCAATCCAGTTATCGGGCGACAGGCGATAGGCAAACTCGGGCTCACCCATAATCTGGGCGGCATGCTCGCGCCCGGCCTTAAAGAAGCCCGAGAACTCCGAGATGCCCGGGCACGTCACGCATACGTCATAGGCGCCCTCGACCTGTTCGGTCCCATAGACAAACGACGCACCAGCAGCCTCGAGCGCACGCGTGGCGTCATTGGGCTCAGAGGTGCCACCGCCATACACGGTAACGGCACTTACGCGCTCGGGATGTGCCAGCGCCCAGCGGGCGACATCGAGACCGGATTTGCCCTGACCCAAAACGAGCAGGCTAAAGACATCAGCAAGAGGCATGAAAGACCACTATCCCAACTGGAAGAACAGGGCAAGGCCAACGGCACCAAAGGCAGCAGCGATAATCCAAAAACGGATGACGACCTTGGTCTCGGCCCAGCCCTTCTTTTCGAAATGATGATGGATGGGCGCCATAAGGAAGACGCGCTTGTGCGTAAAGTGGAAGTAGACAACCTGAATCATGACCGACAGGGTCTCAACGATAAACAGGCCGCCGATGATGAGGGAAACGACCTCGGTGTTGGTCATGATGGACGTGCAGGCAAACGCGGCGCCCAGGGCAAGCGAGCCGGTATCGCCCATAAAGATGCTCGCCGGATAGCAGTTGAACCACAGAAAGCCCAAGCAGGCACCGGCACACGCGGTGCAGAAGATGGACAGGTTCACGTCTCCGTGCAAAAACGCCATGGCAGCCATGGCGAGCATGGCAATCATGGAGGTGCCGCCAGCAAGACCGTCAAGGCCATCGGTCAGGTTCACGGCATTAGAAAGACCGGCGATCATCAGCCAGCAAAAGACAATGTAGGGCCACGGGAACGAAAGGCCGCAGATGGTGGTCGAAAGCACGCCAAGGTCAATCGTCAGGCCGCCGGGAAAACGAATCTCGGGGGCGACGCCGCACCAGTTAACGGCAAGTACCGTAAAGGTGACACAGATAATGGTTAGGCCGATCATCTTAGCATGAGGCGTCAGACCGAGCGAGCGCCCATGCGTAACGGAGGTCAGGTCGTCGATCAGGCCCAGCACGCCGGTCGCCAGCGTGGCGAGCAGCACGAGCACGAGCTCAGTGGTGAGCTTGCCCATCAGCAGGCAGGTCAGCGAAATCGCGACGAGAATGACAACGCCACCCATGGTGGGCGTTCCCTGCTTAACCAAATGACGCTTGGGGCCGTCGGCACGAACCTGCTGGCCGATACCCTCGACCTTGAGCAGCTTGATCCACCACGGCATGAGCAGCAGCGCAATGGCAGCGGCGATGCCAAGCCCCAAAAAAGCCTGATACGTTGGATACGAGGGATTGCCGAACATGGGCTAGCACACACCTTCCACAAAGCGGTCGAGCTCAACAAAGCGGGAACCCTTGACCAGTACAACATCATGTTTTTCAAGCGCGCCGCCCATGCGGTCGAGCACCTGCTGATAATCGGAGAACACCTGGATGCGGTCCTCGTCCATGCCCATCATGCGCGCGGCATCGGCCATAAGCTGGGCCAGCTCACCACCCACGCACGCCAGCATGTCGAGCTTCTTGGCGGCGGCATAGGCGCCCACGAGCTCATGCATGCGAGGAGCCTCATCGCCCATCTCGCCCATCTCGCCCAGGATCGCCATGCGAGACCCCGTGCACGAAAGCGAGCACAGTAGATCGAGACCAGCAGCCATGGATTCGGCGCTGGCGTTATAGGAATCGTCGATGACGCGGGCACCGCTCTTGGCGCGCTTGATCTCCTGGCGGTGCCCGGTGATCGTGAGGCCCCTAAAGGCAGCATCGATCTGCTCGGGCGTCACGCCCAGGCGATAGGCAACCGCGGCGGCCTTAACGGCATTTGGAACGGACTGCACGCCGGGGATGGCAAGCATGGTATCGATCGTCTCACCCTGGCCAAAATCGAGCGTAAAGACCGGACGGCCCTCGTCATCAACACGAATGTCGCGGGCACGGACCTCATCATCGTCCGAGACGCCGGCCAGCATCACATCGATACCAGCAGGCTGGGCGAACGTATCGCGAATGAACGGCGTAAAGT
>CALINZ010000005.1 GCA_938045085.1 uncultured Collinsella sp.
GGACCGTTGAGCCAGTCGAATAGGCCCTGCCAGTACTCGCTGCCCACCAGCACGAGCGGCATGCGCTTGACCTTGTGCGTCTGCACCAGCGTGAGCACCTCGAACATCTCGTCGAGCGTGCCAAACCCGCCGGGAAACACGATGGCGCCCGAGCTGTATTTGACGAACATGGTCTTGCGCACAAAGAAGTAACGGAAGTCCATGCCGAGGTTCACGTATTTATTGAGCCCCTGCTCGTGCGGAAGCTCGATACCCAGGCCGACCGACTTGCCGTTGGCGCTCGCCGCTCCCCTGTTGGCCGCCTCCATGATGCCGGGGCCGCCACCGGTGATAACCGCCACGCCGCGTTGGGCAATCTTGCGACCGACCGTGCGCGCCGCCTTGTAGAGCGGATCGGTCTTGGGCGTGCGGGCGCTACCGAAGATGGTCACCGCAGGCCCGAGCTCGGCCAGCGCGCCAAAACCATCGACGAATTCTGCCTGAATACGAAGGACGCGCCACGGATCGACATGCAACCAGTCGGTTGAATCCTCAGGCGCCAGCAGGTTGGCGTACGTATTATCCTTAGGAATCATGGGGCCGCGCATGACCACGGGACCGCGGCGGTACGTCTCGTCGTAGGCAGGCTCGCCCTCGACATTCTCGTTCTTAATCATGGGTGCTCCTATCGAGAAAAAGAAAAACGGGCGGGGTCGACGCCATGCGCCAAACACCCGCCCGAACATCAACTATTCGGTATGGTACCCACGATGTATCAAGTGCTTGCAAGCTATCGGTCAGCGGTCGTAGCTCTTAGTAATCCACCGCGGCAGGGCTATTCATCCAATCGCTCACGAATGCGCCATAGCGGCCCTCGATAATGGCCTGGCGGGCACGCTGCATAAGGTTGAGTAGGTAGTAGATGTTGTGCATCGACAGCAGAATGCCGCCGAGCATCTCCTTCTGCGTGACCATGTGACGGATGAGCGCACGGCTGTAACCGCCCGTGCACACCGGGCAGGTGCAGGTAGGATCGATGGGGCCGTCGTCGTGCGCAAAGCGCGCGTTGCGGAAGTTGAGGCGACCCTCGCTGGAGAATGCCGTGCCCATGCGGCCGGTGCGCGTCGGCAGCACGCAGTCGAACATGTCGATGCCCACGCCCACGCCACGCACGAGCGTCGTCGGGTTGCCGACGCCCATCAGGTAGCGCGGCTTGTGCTTGGGCATGTACTCGCTCACGAGCGGTGCCAGGGTCTCGAACATGGTCTCGTGGTCCTCGCCCACCGAGTAGCCGCCGATGCCGTAGCCGGGGAAGTCACCGCATTCCTCCAGATGGCGCAGCGAGCGTAGGCGCAGGTCCAGATGCATGCCGCCCTGGACGATACCAAAGAGCGCCTGGTCATCACGGGTGTGGGCCTTATAGCAGCGCTCGGCCCACATGCTCGACAGCTCAACCGCGCGCTCAACGTAGGCGCGCGTGGCAGGATAGCCGGGGCACTGGTCGAGCTGCATGCAGATGTCGGAACCGAGCTTCATGGCGATTTCCATGTTGTCCTCGGGCGTCCAGAACACGTGGCGACCGTCGTAGTCGTTGACGATAAAGCGCACGCCCTCGTCGGTGAGCTTGACCGCGTCGTTGTGGCTGAACACCTGGAAACCGCCCGAGTCGGTGAGGATAGGGCCGTGCCAGTTCATAAACTTGTGCAGGCCGCCCAGCTCGGCGATGGTGTCCTCGCCGGGGCGCATGGACAGGTGATAGGTATTGGCAAGCACGATCTGGGCGCCGAGCTGCTTGACGGTCTCGGTGGGAATACCCTTGACGTTTGCCTTGGTGCCCACGGGCATAAAGATCGGCGTCTCGATGTCGCCGTGCGGGGTATGCAGCACGCCGGCACGCGCATGCGTCGTCGGGTCCTCTGCGATCAGGTCGAATTTAAAAAGGCTCTGGTCCATAAACTGGAACTCCTT
>CALINZ010000006.1 GCA_938045085.1 uncultured Collinsella sp.
GTGTCGGGGGCAATCTGAACCTTGACCTTACGGCCGTTGAGCGTAAAGGAAAGATCGATGAGTTTGGCAGCCATTAGCGCACCTCGCTAGAATCGACGCCGGGCACGCGGCGGCAGGAATACTCGTCCGTGGCGAACTTAGGGATCTGCACGCCCTCGAGCTCGCGGGCAAGCGCGGCCGAAAGCTCGATGCCGGCGGCGCGACGCACGGCCTGAATCGCCAGCGGGGCCGAGATGCGGCGGCGGTAGTCGGCCGAACCCCACAGGTTGGTACCGTAGCTCAGCGCGCGTACATACGCGGCCAGGGCGCGCAGCTCGTCCTCAGAAGGCTGCTCGGCGGTAAGGCCGCATGCCTCACCCTGCAACAGGGTCGCGCGCAGCGGGCGAGCACCCACGGTGACATGCCAGCTGTTGTCCCACCAGGCGGCGGTGACGTTCAGCGAGGGGAAGTCGGTCGCGGCCTTGCGCACGGCCTCATAGCTGGCACGGTAATCGTGCTTAACGACCACCACGTGCTCGATCACGTCGCGCACGTAGCCCATGTCCACGAACTCGGCGAGCGGCACGCGACCGGCACCCGTCAGCTCAACGTACGAATCGAGCGCCAAAAAGGTCGAGAGCACGTCCGAGAAACCAAAGCGACCGTAGATGCTGCCGCCCACCGTGGCGGTATTGCGCAGCTGCACGCCCACGATATCGTGGACGGCGAACTCAAAGACATGGTTGACAAGCGCGTTGAACTCGGCATGACGCTCGAGCTGGCGCAGGGTGCACATGGCACCGATGCGAAACTCGGTCTCGGTCTCCTCGATCTGATCGAGTCCGCAGGCCGAAAGGTCAATCGCCGTCGCCACGCGACGCGAACCCAGGCGCATCCAGATGCCGCCGCCCACAATCTTGTTGTTGCGGTTCTTCTGCAAGAGCTCATAGGCTTCGGCCGCGTTTCCAACACGGACGTAGGTACCGAACTTGAGCACGTTCTCCCCCATCTCTTCACTTGTCCAGTGTTTCTAAGTGTACCAAACGAGGGGGCACAGCCATCGTCACCATAGAAAAAGGCTCCCAGCCAGATAGCTGGGAGCCTTATCGCATGCTATGTCGAGCGAAGATTTAGCAGACGCCCTGGGCGAGCATGGCGTCGGCAACCTTCAGGAAGCCGGCGATGTTGGCGCCCATGACAAAGTTGCCCTCCTGGCCGTACTCCTTGGCGGT
>CALINZ010000007.1 GCA_938045085.1 uncultured Collinsella sp.
GCCTGTTGCTGTCCCAGTGGCTCGGCCTGGAGTTTGTCCAGGAGGTCATCGCCAGCAAGCGTGCCGTCGAGACCCTCATCCCGGCCACCGATGTCGCCATCGAGCTGGGCGGCGAGGACGCCAAGATCATCTACTTCGACAACGGCATCGAGCAGCGCATGAACGGCACCTGCGCCGGCGGTACGGGCGCGTTCATCGACCAGATGGCAACCCTGCTGCACACCGACGCGAGCGGTCTCAACGAGCTCGCGGCCAACGCCACCACCATCTATCCCATCGCTAGCCGCTGCGGCGTCTTTGCCAAGACCGACGTGCAGCCGCTGCTCAACGAGGGCGCCCGACCCGAGGACGTGGCCGCCTCCATCTTCCAGGCCGTCGTGACCCAGACCATCTCGGGCCTGGCGTGCGGCCGTCCCATCCGCGGCAACGTCGCCTTCCTGGGCGGCCCGCTGCAGTATCTTTCCGAGCTGCGTCACCGCTTCTACCTCACGCTCAACCTGGACGAGGAACATCGTATCGTACCCCAAAACGCTCACCTGTTTGTGGCGAGCGGCGCCGCCATGGCGCACGAGTCCAACAAGCTCAGCACGTTCCCGCAGCTCATCGAGGCCATTGATGCCCTGGGTGACACACAGGGTGCCGAGGTCGAGCGCCTGGACCCGCTCTTTGCCACCGACGAGGACTTTGCCGAGTTCAAGACCCGCCACGACACCGAGGTCGTCCCCAAGGGCAAGCTCGACGGCTACGCCGGCCGCGTGTTCATCGGCATCGACGCCGGCTCCACCACCATGAAAGCCGCGCTCGTGGGCGAGGACGGTCAGCTGCTGCACACCTGGTACGGCAACAACAACGGCGACATCCTAGGCACGGCCAAGGTCATCATGGCCGATTTCTACAACCACATCCCCGCCGGCTGCACCATCGGCCACGTGACTACCACGGGCTACGGCGAGGCGCTGCTCATCGAGGCCCTCAAGGCCGACTCGGGCGAAATCGAGACCGTCGCGCACCTGCGCGGCGCCAAGGCGTTCTTGCCCGGCGTCGAGTTTATCCTGGACATCGGTGGCCAGGACATGAAGTGCCTGCGCGTCAAGGACGGCGTCATCGAGCACATTATGCTCAACGAGGCCTGCTCGTCGGGTTGCGGCAGCTTTATCGAGAGCTTCGCCGTGTCCATGAACATGGACGTGTGCGCGTTCGCCGACGCCGCCATCCATGCCAAGGCTCCGGTCGATTTGGGTAGCCGCTGCACGGTCTTTATGAACTCGCGCGTTAAGCAGGCGCAAAAGGAAGGCGCCACGGTGGGCGACATCGCGGCCGGTCTGTCCTATTCCGTCATTAAGAATGCCCTGTTCAAGGTCATTAAGCTGCGCGACCCCAAGGAGATTGGCAGCCAAGTGATCGTCCAGGGCGGCACCTTTATGTCCGACGCTACGCTGCGTGCGTTTGAGCAGCTCACTGGCGTTCACGCCGTGCGTCCCGACATCGCCGGCTGCATGGGCGCTTATGGTGCGGCCCTGCTCGCCCGCGATCGCGCCGGTGCCGATGGCACCTCGACCATCCTTTCGGCTGAGGACATCGCGCACCTTACCGTGACGCAAAAGCATGTCCGCTGCGGTCGCTGCTCCAACAACTGCCAACTCACCGTCAACGACTTTGGCGGCGGCAGGCGCTTCATTACCGGCAACCGCTGCGAGAAGGGCGCCGGCCACAAAAAGCAGAAGACCGAGGCCCCCAACCTCTTCAAAAAGAAAAACGAGCTGCTCTTTAACCGCGAGGTGCTGAGCCCCGACGAGGCCCCGCGCGGCACCGTCGGCATCCCCCGTGCGCTCAACATGTACGAGAATTACCCCTTCTGGCACGCGTTCTTTACGCGCCTGGGCTTTAGCGTGCAGCTGTCCGACCAGTCGAGCAAGAAGACCTACCAGGCGGGCATCGAGTCCATGCCGTCCGAGAGCGTGTGCTACCCGGCAAAGATGAGCCACGGCCACGTGATGAACCTCATCGACCGCGATGTCGACTTTATCTGGATGCCGTGCGTGCGCTGGGAGCGCAAGGAGGATCCGACTGCCGGTAACTGCTATAACTGCCCCATCGTCATGAGCTACCCCACGGCGCTGGCGCTCAATATCGACGAGATTCGCGAGCAGAACATCGAGTTCCTGTACCCGTTTGTGCCCTATCACGACAAGACCGAGCTCAAGCGCCGTCTGTACCAGGTGCTCGCCGTCGACCGTGTGGCCGATGCGCAAGCCGGTCGCGGTCGCGTGCGTGGACCCAAGATCACGCGCTCCGAGGTCGATGCCGCCGTCAACGCTGCCTTTGAGGCCGATGCGCGTTTCCACGAGGACATCCAGACCATGGGCGAGGAGGCTCTTAAGTGGGTCGAGGACCACGGCGGCCACGGCATTGTGCTCGCCGGCCGCCCCTACCATAACGACCCCGAGATCAACCACGCCCTGCCCGAGCTTATCTCGAGCTTTGGCTTTGCAGTCTTTACCGAGGATTCGCTTGCGCATCTCGTGAAGCCCGAGCGTCCGATTCGCGTCGTCGACCAGTGGATGTACCACAGCCGCCTGTACGCCGTCGCCCGCTTTGTGACGATGCGCAACGACCTGGACCTGATCCAGCTCAATTCCTTCGGCTGCGGCCTGGACGCCCTGACCACCGACCAGGTGCAGGAGATCCTGGAGGCCAGCGGCAAGATCTACACCGTGCTCAAGATCGACGAGGTGTCCAACCTGGGCGCCGCGCGCATCCGCATCCGCTCGCTCATGGCAGCGCTCAAGGACCAGGAGGCCGAGCGCCTGGCAGAGGCCACGGCCGCGGGCGAGGCCTACGAGCAGGGCGATGCTGCGCCGGTGGCTCCCTCCACGGACGCTCCCGCGTTCGCGAGCCGCAAGTACACGTTCGAGGCGCAGCGTGAGAGCGCCTCGACCGCATGGCCCAAGGTGCCCTTTACCGAGCAGATGCGTGACGAGGGCTATACCATCCTGTGCCCGCAGATGGCGCCGATCCACTTTGACCTGGTCAAAGAGGTGTTCCGCGGTGCCGGCTATAACTTGGAGCTGCTGCCCTCAACCGATCACGACGCCGTCGAGGCCGGCCTGCGCTATGTGAACAATGACATTTGCTACCCGTCGATTCTGGTGACGGGCCAGATTATGGAGGCCATCGAGAGCGGTCGATACGACCTGTCCAAGACGGCCGTGGTTATCAGCCAGACCGGCGGCGGCTGCCGTGCCACCAACTACATCGCGCTCATCCGCAAGGCCCTGCGCGAGAGCGGCCACCCCGAGATCCCGGTGATCTCGCTTTCGGCCGTGGCGCTGGGCGAGGACAACCCCGGCTTTAAGATTACGCCGGCGCTGCTTAAGCAGGCAGTCTACGCGGTGCTCTTTGGCGACGTGATGATGCAGATGCTCTATCGTTGCCGCCCGTACGAGGCCACGCCCGGCGCCGCCAACGCGCTCTACGAGGAGTACATGGCGCGCGCCCGCAAGCTGGCGCCCAAGTTCAACAGGCACAACTACACCAAGCTTGCGCGTGAGGCCATCCGCGCGTTCGACACCATGCCGCTCGTGGGCGAGGGCACCAAGCCGCGCGTGGGCGTGGTCGGCGAGATTCTGGTCAAGTTCCACCCCACGGCCAACAACCACGTGGTCGATGTCATTGAGCGCGAGGGCTGCGAGGCTGTGGTGCCGGGCCTGCTCGACTTCTTCCTGTACTCCATGAGCAATGCCGAGCTGCAAAAAGACGAGCTGGGAAGCTCTGCCACGGCGCGCGCTAGCATGCAGGCACTCATTAAGCTGGTGGACTGGATGCGCACGCCGGTGGAGGAGATGCTCGAAAAGTCCCGCCGTTTCGAGGCGCCCGAGCGCATTGGCACCATGGCGGACAAGGCTCGTACGGTGCTTTCGGTGTGCAACAACATGGGCGAGGGCTGGTTACTCACGGCCGAGATGCTCGATCTGATTGACCACGGTGCGCCCAACATCATCTGCACGCAGCCCTTCGCGTGCCTGCCCAATCACGTGGTGGGCAAGGCCGTGATCAAGGAGCTGCGCCGTCAGCACCCCGAGAGCAATATCGTCGCGGTGGACTACGACCCCGGTGCGTCCGAGGTCAACCAGCTCAACCGTATTAAGCTCATGATTAGCGTGGCCAAGGAGAACATGCGCGCCGGTAAGGGCTTTAAGCTCGAGAAGGTGGCGCCGCTCGCGATGGACGAGGTCACTGGCCAGATGCGTGCCCATGACGGCTGCGTGAGCTGCGGCTCGGTCGACGAGAGTGCCGTGGCGTCGGTCGCTGAGCGCCTGGGACGCGGTGTGAAGTAGCTAAATTATTCCGACGCTAACAGCGGCTTGCCGAAATAGCGTGTGAGGTGCGGTGGCGGCCATCTGGCTGTCGCCGCGCCATCTTTCTCTGGCTTGGTCTAGGGCGCTGCAGACAATGAATGGTGCGGTCAGTGCTCGGCTCAACCCGCTGAGAAGGTGGGACAGAGCCGTTTATTTCGGAAGTGGGGCACAGGCTTGCGGGTGGTGAGTGGGTCACTGATTTGGCAAGAGTCTGTCAGGTCCTCGTTGTTTTCTCTCGGAAAACTTCAAAAAACATGGGCTGACCCACGTTTCTGTTCTGGCGGAATACGTTGCTGCTTTGCATGGAATTAGCATGCCCGTCATATTCAGCTGGAAAGGTCTCCTCTTTCAGCGCTTTTTAAACATCGAGAGAGCCGGCGTGCCTCAAGTTGAATGCAGCTTATCGCGTGATGAGTCTGCGCTTGGGTATCGTTTGAATTTGAAACGCAGTAAAAAGGGATTGATATTCTGTCTTGTTCGCTTAGGCAAACGATTTTTGCTGGATAGCCTATCCTGATTTGAGACGCTTGTGAGGCCATGGTCAGAATAATCCCATGCTTATGAATCAGAAAATCGGACAAATTTTGCTGGTCTGCTAAGTTAATATTCTCGTAGGAAGGGGAAAGGCCCAGATGGTTAAATACTGAGTTTATTCTCTTTCGACAATATCGAATGTCACAGGTGTTTGCAATTGGATATCGAGCCACCGCGTTTAGATTTGCCGTTGCGCGACTGGCTAATGGGTGACTGCTTTCAACTAAGAGGTTGACTTCGGCATTCAATAAAAAATGTGATTCAAAAAGATTGGTGTCTACTTG
Organism: uncultured Collinsella sp.; assembly: GCA_938045085.1. Lineage (GTDB taxonomy): Bacteria > Actinomycetota > Coriobacteriia > Coriobacteriales > Coriobacteriaceae > Collinsella. Next base: position 5,177 of record CALINZ010000007.1, read on the forward strand.
TCCAGCGACAATTGCAATGTCGATTTGTCTGTCAAGTAGAAGGGATAAACACGTTCCGCCGTCGTCATATCTGGAAACAGTAAACTTACCGCCCTTATACTTTTTCGAAAGCCTGTTCAGTGTGGGCTGGTTGAACCAGCTTGCGAGTATTGGTGCTAGTCCGACTGCAACGCGTGTCAAACGTGTCTGGGTTATTTTTATCTTTTCACGCGTGATTTGCGCATACGCTTGAATTCCCTCAACTGAAGCTAGTACATCTAATGCTATAGGAAGGATTTCCTCTCCATAGTTTGTTAGATGTAGAATACTGCCTCTTTTTTCGAACAGCTTCAGACCAAGTTCAGATTCCAATGCTCGAATGCCTTTTGAAACAGCTTGCGGCGAAACGCTTAATATAGTTGCTGCATCCGAGTAATTCTGATAATCAAATACCTTTATGAAATACTGCAGCTGAACAACATTCACCAGAATTTCCTTAGGTTGAATTTTAAATCAGTCTAAGTGTAAATTAAATAATGTTAAACAAGGCAAACAAATTGTTTCATCTAGTACAAAAAGTTATCAAACAGCTTTTGACTTTTTGACCAAAGTATAACTAGGCCTAGAACGAGAAAGGAGCCATTGTGGATTGGATACAGCCAACTCAAACACCTAACGATATTGCTTTGCTATCAAGTTGGTGTCCTTGTCAGGGCGCAAAATGTCAAGGGCGCTGTAATCCCTGGGGGATGTGTGCCGTGTACACGGGCGGGAATTGCCGCGCATTTCAACATTGCGGTATACACGTTAGCTAGGAGCTCCGATGGAATATATTCAAAAGCCAGTGAATACTCAGATGCCTGCTTCGTCTCGAGATATTTCTACGTGTGTGTCCTGTGCAGCACATATTTGTTGGAGTTATTCAGGGGGAGGACCGTGTGGCCTGAGGATCTGCATTACCAAATTTTGTGGCTGGAATTACTCCTAATGGCAGGTTGAAATATTGAAATATGCAACGGAGTAGAAATGAAACAGTCTCGCTTTAATGTAATCGATAAAGGGAATCAACCTACGTTGGCATATAACTCGTACTCTGGTGCAATCGTTGCGTTGGATGCAGAATACGAAAAGGGGCTTTTTGAGAATGGAGCTAGTTGCCCTTCGGAAATTGTCGAAAATTTGACGAACGCGGGGTTGTTGGTTCCCGACGGACTTGACGAGATCGAACATTTAAAAGAGATATCGTTGGCCTGTCGCATGCAATCAAAATCACTTTCATTTACGATAGCCCCGACATTGAATTGTAACTTCAGATGTCCGTATTGTTATGAGAACGGCAAGCATTATGGCTCAATGAGCGACCGATGCGTCGATCAGGTAATAAAGCATATCAATGGCATGGTTATAGACAATCAGGCGGATAGTTTGCAGATTGCCTGGTATGGCGGCGAGCCTTTATTGGCGATTGAGACGGTGGAGAAGATTACGCGCGGAATCCGAAGTGATGAAATCTTATTTAACGCCAGCATGGTGACCAATGGCTATTTCTTAGATGGGAAAACGGCGGAGTTGCTTGCAAAAAATGGGGTTACGCACGTTCAGGTAACTGTCGATGGTCCGCCTGAGATAGGTAGTGTCGAGAAAGTTGGTGTAGAGCCCCATCCGAAGCGAGTCGGCCCGGCGTCCTAGAATCTGGAATACGGTTGATATCCTATGCCGCCTCGACCCTGTCCGCAAGCTCGAGGCCGGACTCGAGCATCTTCCTGGCCTCCGCCTCAAGCCGCGCCCAATCGACGGGACCGTCGATTCCCCGAGTGCGACCGTCATCGTAGAGCTCGTTCATCCTCACCTCCGAGAAGTACCTGGACTCCTGCCATATCTCGTCCTGCTCGCACATGACCGCGCCCGCGAGCCGCACCAGCGAGCCCGTGGAGGGGAACACCTGCACGACGCGCGACCTGCGCTTTATCTCCCGGTTGGTCCTCTCCTGCACGTTGTTGGTGCGCAGGCGCTTCCAGTGGGTCGGCGGGAAGTCGAGGTAGGCCAGCGCGTCGGGCTCGGCCTCCTCCAGCACCGCCGCCGCCCTGGGGCAGCACCCCTCCAGCATGTCGCACGCCGCGTGGTACATGGCCGTCACGGTGGCGGCGTCGCGCCCGCGGAACACCTGCGACACGATCCTGCCCACGCGGCGCCTG
>CALINZ010000008.1 GCA_938045085.1 uncultured Collinsella sp.
TAAACGGGTTGTCGAAGCGGTTTTCGACGGCGGCGGCAAAGGCCTTGCAGTCCTCGACATCCAAGTCGGCGGCAAGCGTCGGAATGACCTCGTCGTAGAGCATGGTGTTCATGAAGCCGCGAATGGTCTCGTCATGCATGCAGTCGCGCACGATATCAAAGCCGGCAACCCAGGAACCCGGAACGAAGGCGGTGTGGGCACCGTTCAGGATGCGGACCTTGCGCTTTTTGTACGGGGTGACGTCGGGAGTCACAAAGACACCCGGAAGACCAGCCTTCACAAAGGGAAGCTTCTCGGCAAGCGACTCGTCACCCTGGATGCCCCACATCTGAAAGGGCTCGCGCACGGCCAGGAAGGGATCCTCGTAGCCCAGACGCTCAGCCACCGCGGCGGCCTCGGATGCGTCGCGGATACGGCCCGGTACGATGGTGTCGACGAGCGTGGTGCAGACGGTGCAGTCGTTGGCCATCCACTGCGCAAACTCGTCCTCCCAGCCCCAGTCGCTCACATACTGGTTCATGATGCGCAGCAACTCCTCGCCGTTGTGATCGATGAGCTCGCAGGCGAGGACGATGACGCCCGGCTTACCGGCAGCCCAGCGGGTGTGGAGCACCTGGGCAAGCTTGGCGGGGAAGCTCGCAGGTGGCATGTCGTCGGCCTTGCAGGACGGGTCATAGGCGATACCGGCCTCGGTGGTGTTGGAGACGATGATCTCTAGGTCGTCGGAGACAGCGACCTCCATCATGGCGCGGTAGTCGTCCTCACGATACGGGTTAAGGCAGCGGCTGCAGGCGCTGATCACGCGGGACTCGTCAACCGTGTTGCCGTTCTCCTTGCCGCGCACCAGCACGGTGTACAGGTCGTCCTGGGCATTGATGCCGTCGGCAAAGCCAAAGGCACCGCTGATGGGCTGCACCATGACGACCTTGCCGTTCCAGCCGGTGGCCTCGTTGCCCATGTCAAAGAAACGGTCGACGAAGGCGCGCAGGAAATTGCCCTCGCCAAACTGTAGAACCTTCTCGGGAGCGTCCTTGGGCAGCAGATAGCCCTTGTAGCCGATCTTCTCGAGCGCATCGTAGCTGATGTTCTCCATCTGTGTCTCTCCTTAGATAGCTGTTAGCGTGCAAGCAAAACGGGGGCGCCGTGTGTGGCAACGGCGCTCCCGTGTTCGATGTGATTCGATGCGGGCTTAGGCCTCGACGGTGTCCAGGTCAAAGCCAAAGTAGCGGACCGCATTGTTGTAGCTGATGTCGCGCACAACCTCGCCCAGCAGCTCCATGTCGGCCGGGTACTTGCCCTGCTCGACCCACTCGCCGATCACGCTGCACAGCACGCGACGGAAGTACTCGTGGCGCGGATAGGACAGGAAGGAGCGGGAATCGGTAAGCATGCCCACAAAGTTGCCCAACACGCCCTCGTTAGCCAGAGCCGTAAGCTGCTCGCGCATGCCGACCTCGTTGTCGTTGAACCACCAGGCGGAGCCGTTCTGGATCTTACCGGCAGTCGGAGCCTCCTGGAAGCAGCCCATGACGGTATCGATCATGGTGTTATCGATGGGGTTCAGGCTGTACAGGATGGTCTTGGGCAGGCCGCAGGTCTCCTGGATGGAGTTGAGGAAATCGGCGAGCTGGTCGGACGGCGTGTAGTTGGAGATGCAGTCGTAGCCGGTGTCGGGACCGAGTTTGGCGAACATGGCGCGGTTGTTGTCGCGCTTGCAGCCAAAGTGCAGCTGCATGGCCCAGCCCAGACGGACATACTCGCCGGCAACGAACTGCATAAAGGCAGTCTTGTACTTGAGGACCTCTTCCTCGGTAAGCGGCTCGGCAGCCAGACCCTTGGCAAAGATAGCCTCGATCTCGTCGGCGGTAGCCGGGACGTACATAACGTAGTCGAGTGCGTGGTCGGAGGCGCGGCAGCCCAGCTCGTGAGCAACGTCGTAGCGCTTGGAAATGGCAGCCTTCATGCCCTCAAAGTCGCTGACCTCAACGCCGGCAACCTCGGAAAGGTGCTTGCAGTAGTCGGCAAACTCCTGGCCGCGCTCGATGCGCAAAGCGGCATCGGGGCGCATGGCGGGAACGATCTGAACGTCAAAGCTGTCGTCGGCGGCAATCTTCTTGTGCCACTCAAAGCTGTCGGCGGGGTCGTCGGTAGTGCAGATCATGCGGACGTTGGACTGCTTGATCAGGTTGCGGCAGGTAAAGCTAGCCTCAGCGAGCTTGGCGTTGGCAAGGTCCCAGACCTCCTGGGCAGTCTTGCCATTGAGGACGCCCTCGTAGCCAAAGTAGCGCTTAAGCTCCAGGTGGCTCCACTCAAAGACGGGGTTGCCAACGCAGCGACCCAGGGTCTCGGCCCACTTTTGGAACTTCTCGCGAGCAGGGGCGTCGCCAGTGATAAAACGCTCGTCGACGCCGTTGGCGCGCATCAGGCGCCACTTGTAGTGGTCGCCGCCCAGCCAAACCTCGGTGATGTTCTCGAAACGCTTGTCCTCCCAAATCTCCTTGGGAGAAATGTGGCAGTGATAGTCGACGATGGGCATGCCCTCGGCAAAGTTGTGGAACAGCTCCTCACCGGTCTTGGTGCTCAGCAGGAAATCCTGATCGTCCATAAAGTTTTTCATCAAACAGCCCCTTTGCTGGCAACGCGGGCGCACGGCGCGCTCGTTATCCTTTAGGTGAACGTTCACCATACTAATCCATTACGACTCAAAAGGTGAACGTGCACCTAACAACCATGGGGTGAACGGTAGGTTTTGCCCGTTCAACGGTTGCCGGAGCTGTGACTTGCATGCATTGCGGACCGGTTGGCGTCCCCGAACACCGAACTTGAGCGCTTTTGCTCAGGTGGGTCATGTCCCGACGTACATTTTTGGGAGTATTCAGCATTGGAGCGCGCCGTGCGCCATCCTCAGCGTCCTATTTGGAACGCAGATAGCGCCCGATCGGCATAAAAAGTGCCCCCGATGGCAAATTACGCCATCGGGGGCACTTAAAACAGTCGTTCTGCACCTCATTCAGGGCATGCCAATGCTGAATACTCCCAAAAATGCACGTCGCAAGAGGGGGTACCTGCTCAATCGGCTAAATACCCGCAAGTTCGCAGTAGCGGTCGACATTGCTGGCAAATACCATCTCGACGGCACCCTTCTGGACGGGCACCGTCGGGGTCCTTCCCCACAGCAGATAATCGCCCAGCGTCTTAGCGCCGCGATACGCCAGGCTCGTCGGGTCCTTATAGACAATATTGGTAAAGATACCGCGGCGCAAGGCCAGAGCACTTTCGGGAAACAGGTCGTTGCCGATCACCATGACCCGACCGGCCTTGCCGGTCGAGACGAGCGCGTCGGCAACCACTTCGGAACCAACGGCAAAAACGCTACAGATAAGTTCGGGGGCGTCCGGCGCACTCAAGCGCTTTTCGAGCTCATGCTCGAGTTGTTTGACTTGCGCATGGGCACCTGCAAGATCCTCAACCTGCCATGGAATATCACGTTCGCGCAGGTAATTGTGGAAGGCGCGGGCGGTTAGATAGTGCGAATCGGTATATGGGTCGCCTGTCAAAAGGAGCACGCGGGCGTCGGCCCCAGAAGCATGGACCAGGTTTGCCGCCTGCTCGGCCATAAGGCTGCCTGCCGTCGAATAATCGGCCAAGCTCGCACCCAAACGATTCAAATGCGGACGGTCGCCATCGACAAGCTCAATCGTCACGCCCGCCTCGGCGATCTGCCCCAAAAGCTCAGTCGCACGATCGTCGCCCGGCGCATAGGCGAGCAAGCCATCAATCTTCTCGCCCACCTGCAGACGCTCGTCGATTTGCTCGAGTGCATCAGCGTAGCCGCCCACGCCAAATTCAACGCGCTCAACCGTAATGCCCCGGTCGATGACCTCCTGTTCAAAGCGATTGCAGCCTTCCCACAGGTAACGGAAAAAGTACGCTCCCTCGCGCGATGCGCGGGGCAGGCAAAACACCAGATTGATATCCTTGCGGCGCAGGCTTGAGGCACTTGTGTTGCGGTGATAGCCCATGGCCTCGGCCTTAGCGTTCACCTTGGCGCGCACGGATTCGCTCACGCCGGCCTTTCCCGTCAGGGCCTTGTGCACGGTATTGATGGAAACGCCAAGCTCGGCGGCTATGTCCTTCATGGTTACGCGAGCGCTCATGCGGTTACTCCGTTATAGATAAGTTGCCAATTAATAGTCCAGTTAACGATACCCCAAAAATACTCTTCGACTCGCCGTGCTCTCCCTCAAATGCACAAAGCGCCCCGCGAACGGATGCCCGCGGAGCGCTTGGATGTCCGGACCTTATTTGATACCGCGGCCCAAGTCTTCGGCGATTTTGTCCACGCCCTTAAGCGCGGCGCACGTCTTTTTGTTGGAGCAATGCCCCGTGCAAACGCCACCCTGAGCGCAGTCGGCGCAGGTGCCCTTGCGGTAGATGCGCACGCATACCGCGACAAACGCAATACCGATAACAGCCAGTACAACAATATCGATAGGTGCCATAGCAAGCCTCCTCTAGTTAACCACCACTTACTTTACCCCATTCTCCACCTACCAAATAGGGACGGTTTATTTTGGTCGGTTTTATCTGCGGAAATGCCATATCTCCCCCACCAAAAAGCCCGAGTGTCGCTGGGACACCCGGGCTCGTGGAAAGGGGTTAATCCTTATTCGGACTTAAGCGGAAACTGCGGCGGAAGCAGTGTTGGTCTCGTCCTCGTCGGTCCATGCATGCTTGGGCATGGGACGGAAGATCTGGAAGAGCATCGCAACCAGCAGCACGATGGCCACAATCGTCCAGATACCAAACTGTCCAAGAACAAGCAAGTTGTAGAACTGGTTGATGAACAGGCCGATCACCCAAGCGAAGGCGCACTCGTAACCGATGGCGATCGCAGTCCACTTGCCGGAATCCATCTGGTTGCGGATGGTGCCAATGGCGGCAAAGCACGGAGCGCACAGCAGGTTGAAGGCGCCGAAGGCAACGCAAGCGCCCATGGTGGGGAACATGCCGGCAAACGCGGTCCACAGGCTCGGGTCGGTCTCGCCCGCGTCGGCGACGGACAGCAGCGAGCCGGCGGTGGCGACGACGTTCTCCTTGGCGACGAGGCCAGAGACAGTCAGCGCGGTGGCCTGCCAGGTGCTAAAGCCGAGCGGGGCGAAGATCCAAGCGACCAGGTTGCCCAGCATGGCAAGCACGGAGTAGTCCATAAACTCCTCGGGGATGCCGTCCATCGCAGGCAGGAAGCCAAAGGAACCGTTATAGCTACCAAAGTTGGAGAGGAACCAAACGACGACGGTGGACGCAAAGATGACCGTGCCGGCCTTCTTGATAAAGGCCCAGCAGCGCTCCCACACGTGCAGCGCCCAGGAACGGATCGCCGGGAAGTGGTAGGCAGGAAGCTCCATGACAAACGGGGTCGGACGGCCGGCGAAGAGCTTGGTCTTCTTGAGCATGAGGCCCGAGGCGATGACGGCAAAGACGCCCAGGAAGTAGAAAAGCGGGCTGATCCATGCGGCCGTGGTGGAAGAATCGCCAATGATGGAGCCCATGAGCAGGGCGATGATCGGCAGCTTGGCGCCGCAGGGGATGAACGTGGTGGTCATGACCGTCATGCGGCGGTCCTTCTCGTTCTCGATGGTCTTGGTAGCCATGACGCCGGGGACGCCGCAGCCCGAAGACACGAGCATGGGGATGAAGGACTTACCGGACAGGCCAAAGCGGCGGAACACGCGGTCCATGATGAAGGCGACACGGGCCATATAGCCGCAGTCCT
>CALINZ010000009.1 GCA_938045085.1 uncultured Collinsella sp.
CAATTGGTTCCCTAGATACTCCTTATTTCCGCACGCCGGAATTTTCTCATACCATGCTCGAAAACGAGCAGCTTCTTTGCAACCTAGCCCACGCACCCGAGGGGTCACGTGCGATCTTCCCAACTTGTTCGGGCACCGGGGCGATGGAAGCCGCTATCATGGGGCTTCTTGATCCCATCAACGACAAGGCAATTGTTGTTGATGGTGGCAGTTTCGGTCACAGGTTCCGTTCTATGCTTGAGCTACACGGCATTGACAACGTCCCAATCGAGCTTGTACCTGGCACTCCGCTTACCGAAGCTGACCTCGAGTCTATCAACGTTGGGGACTGTACCGCTTTCCTTGTAAACTTGGGCGAGACCTCACAAGGTGTGCTCTATGACGCTAGCCTCATAGGGCGATTTTGTCGTGAACACGATCTGTTTCTAATCGTAGACGGCATCAGCTCTTTCTTGGCCGATCCATTCGACATGGAAAGCATGGGGGCTGATGTGCTTATTACCGATGCCCAAAAAGCCTTAGCCTGTCCTCCGGGCGTGGCGCCTATGGTCCTCTCACCTGATGCTGTTAAAAGAGCGAATTCTCTTACGCAACCATGCATGTATTTAAATCTTTGTGACATGCTAAAGAATCAAGAGCGTGGGCAGACTCCGTTCACCCCTGCAGTGACAACGCTATTGCAAATTCACGAGAGGCTAGCCGCCCTAGATGCCGCCGGTGGCGCTAAAGCTGAAGTTGCTCGATGTGCCGACGTGGCCAATGACTTCCGCAATAGGATCTTCTCGGCCGGTCTACCTTTTCAAATGCGCCTAGCTTCTCCCTCAAATGCCGTGACCTATATCGAAAGCCCTTACGTGAGTGCCAAGGCACTGTTCGCCTTGCTTAAAGATGAGTACGGCATCTGGCTGTGTCCCAACGGCGGAGAAAAGGCTGACACCTCGTTCAGAGTAGGGCACATCGGCAATCATCCGCTCTCTGATAATGTGCTTTTAGTTGCAGCACTCGTCGATGCTTGCGGACGTTTGGAGTCTAAGCACGACAAGGAAGCCAATAAATGATGAAGGTCATCACCTATGGTACCTACGACCATCTCCATCGTGGACATGTGCGTCTACTGGAGCGCGCAAAGGCTTTGGGCGACTACCTAATCGTAGGTGTCACTTCTGATGATTTCGACAAGCAGCGTGGCAAGATTAACGTGCAGCAGCCTCTCGAGGAGCGCATTGCTGCAGTAAGAGCCACGGGTATTGCCGACAAGATAATTGTCGAAGAGTATGAGGGTCAAAAAATTGATGATATCAAGCGCTATGGCGTGGATATTTTCACTGTAGGCTCTGACTGGGTAGGGCATTTCGATTATCTAAACGAGTACTGTAAGGTTGAATACCTTGAACGTACCCGCGGTGTATCATCCACAGAAATTCGCAGCATTAAAAAACAGCATTGCGGCTTGGTTGGATATACTGACTACATGAACCGCGTGTATGCAGAATGCGGTTTAGTTAACGGCCTAGAGGTCGTTGCGATATGCACGAAAGATAGAAGCTCGCTAAGCAAGAACTCGTTAAGCGCTCCGCTGATTACAGACAATTTCAACGAATTGCTAGACGCCGTGGATTTGGTCTATATCCACTCGCATCCAGATTGCCATTATGAACAAGTAAAGAAGGCGCTTGAGGCAGGCAAGCATGTTATGTGTGAAGCTCCGCTCGCCAAAAGCGCAGCAGAATGCGATGAGCTATTTTCCTTAGCTGACGAGCGAGACTTAGTGCTAATGGACTCCCTCCGAACCGCGTATTCAACGGCATACGCACGAATGTTATTGCTTGTAGCGGGCGGTCGTATCGGCGACGTCGTATCTGTTGACGCGACTTGCACCAACCTCAATACGAACCGCCCGCCGTATTCATTAAGCCATGAAACAGCTTGGAGCAGCATGGCCGCATGGGGACCGACGGCACTGCTGCCGATATTTCAAATATTGGGTTCTAGCCCCGAGACTGTGCAGTTTTCCTCCTTATGTGATCTGAAAGATAAAGCCTTCGACAATTTTTCCAGAATCAGTGTTGAGTTCCAAGGGGCCGTTGGTAGTGCAAAAGTAGGTGCAGGTGCAAAGTCTGAAGGAAGTCTTGTAGTCTCAGGCACCAAAGGCTATGTATACGTTCCTGCTCCTTGGTGGAAAACGGACTACTTTGAAATTCGCTACGAAAATTCATCTGACAACCGTCGTTATTTCTACCAATTGGATGGAGAGGGAATTCGATTTGAGTGGGTTTCTTTCCTAAGAATGATTGAGGCGGTGAGCGAAGGTACTGATGGTGAAGAGGCACTTCGCCGTGAAGGCGGTATTGAAAGAGATATAACACGTGCAATCTGTGAAGTGATCGGTTCCTTTGAGCGAGGCGATCACGATACATGGAGGTTCATAAATGAAGAAAATTCTTCTATTAGGCGGTCCCGTTTTCCAAAAACCTGTAATTCAGCGCGCAAAGTCTATGGGGCTTTACGTTGGCGTGGCTGACATCAGTCAGGATGCTCCCGCAGCACCACTCGCTGATGAGTTATTTCAGGGTTCCATTAGAGATTATGATGCCATGCTCGCGATTGCTCGTGAGTTTAAACCGGATGCCATTGCCAGCGGAGCATGCGATACCTCGGTTGTCACTGTTGCTCGTCTTTGTGAGGAGCTAGGGCTGCCGGGCAATTCAGTAGATGCCGCTCTTAATTCTACCGACAAATTTAGGATGATAAATTGCTTTGCTCAAGAGGGGGTTCCTCATCCTGCCTTCGCCGTAGCCAAGGTGAGTGAGCTTGATACTTTTGTTCCCCCTTTCTCCTATCCTGTCATAACAAAACCTACTGACAGCGCTGGAGGCAGGGGAGTGAATCTGGTTTCATCACCTGAGGAACTCCCCGCAGCACTTCAGACTGCATCTAAAGCAGGCATCTCGGGCGATGTGCTTGTAGAAGAATGTATGACCGGCCCTGAAGTCAGCGTGGAAATTATCGTTTCTGGCGGTATCCCTCATGTACTGCAGGTTACCGATAAGTTAACTTCCGGCGCTCCGAATTTCTTTGAAATTGGCCATATTCAACCCACAAGTTTAAGTTGCGAACAGCGTCGGGCAATTTCGGATGTTGCTTCATCCGCCGTACTAGCCGTTGGTCTCAAAAATAGCGCCGCGCATGCAGAAGTGATGCTAACTTCCGAAGGTCCTAAGATGGTTGAGCTTGGAGCTCGACTTGGTGGCGACTGGATTACCTCGCATCTTATCTGGAACTCTGTGTCGGGCATCGACATGGTTGAGACCATGATTAAGCTGGCATTGGGAGAAGAGTTCAGTGAGCTCAGCTACAGTGATAGCGGTAAATTCGTAGCAACTAAGTTCCTTCCTGCTCGCGAGGGCGTACTTCAGGAATTAAACGGTATTGAAACTGCAAGAGATTCCGAAGGCGTTATTCATGTTGAAGTTCACGGTATCGTTGGAAAACGGTACGGAAAAGCAGTGGATGATTCTGCTCGCTTTGCTTCCGTTGTTGCCAGCGGCAACACGAAAGAAGAAGCGTTAACCAATTGCGACCGTGCTCTTAGGTTAATTGAAGTTCAAATGGGATAAGAACTATTCGCCAACTTTATATGCTGGTTTTTTTGAGGCCGGATTGCTTTGTTTACTAGTAACAAAGCAATCCGGCCTTATTTGTACAGGCTCCTAATCCGAGGGTCCTTTGCTGCTTTTGAAGCAAGCAATCTATTCACCCTTTTATTTCTCCTTTTTGGAGAACCTTTCGCATGGTCCCACTATATGGATACTGAATCAGAGAATCCTGAATGCAGAACGATAATTGTAGTATTGCCAATTGATTTTAGTGACGGAGGAGACAATGGACCTAACGAATCTACCTGAGTACATCTCAGCGATTGTGGCAATCATCGCATTGTTCATTTCTTGTTACCAAGCTCGTCTCAGTAATAAACAGTCTCTATTTAATCGACGTTTAAATATTTGGATAACCGTCGATAAACTCATGAGCGTTTACGCAAAAAAACGCGAAGAACTTGGAACATGGTGACGAGCCGCAAATGGCTATCGGCCTACTATTTGAATTGCTGACTAACACAACGTACCTGCAATCAATTTCAACCTCAATAAATCATGTGTTAGATGCCGACCCTCAACTTAAATTGCATTTAAAACTTGATGAAATGAAATCGCTCGCCATGGAGGCAAGATTTTGCTTCAAAGGAAAGAGCGGAGACGCAATAGCCGAATTCATAGAAGCTTATCAATCCCTTTTGTTTTCAATGTATCAGTATCAGATTCTATTAAATAAGATGTCTCAGAGTGCAAAGGAATATCAATGGACGCTTGAACAGGCTTCTGAAAAGTTAGATGAGCCCAATCAACGGAAAGATCTCTTTGAAAAAGAAAGCGTTCTTGCTGCCTCATATATGACTCTATGCCAGCTAAACAAGAGAGGAACAATTCAGCGCCAAATACAACTAGCAGGTCCTATACGGCGCTGAGCTAATAATTGGGTGCTTAAGATGGTCGATGCCGCACCAAACCTCAACGCCATTAGCCCTATGAGCGAAAACTCTTGAGCTCTAAAGCAACACAAGGCCCGCCAGCTTTCATTGCTGCGGATTTGAGAACGTTACCAATTAGAATATAACCTAGTGCTGGAATAAGATTCGGAAGCTGACTCAGGTGAAATTTAAGGACGAATACATTAATAATCAGATGTTAAGCTGGAGACATCATCCACTGCGGTACGTGGCAAGGGTGGATGAGCTCACTTACAGTCGTCTTTATGGCTACGTAGACCAATTGGCGGATTCCGTTAGCGGTTTAGTCTCTACGCCATCTTTCAACCAGTTTTTACTTGAATCCTGTCAGCTCTTAGCTAACTCACTAGATTTAATTCATCAAGGTTACTTCGACGCTGCTATTTATTCAGTTAGACAAGCTGGAGAGGTCATCCTTATCGGAACATTGTTTTCGAATCTAGAAGAATCTGAGCGCAAGGCTAAATATGAGAAATGGGTCTCGCTCGACAGGTTCCCCTCATTTAGCGAACTGTCCAAAATGCTTCGTTTAAAAGATATTGAATATCGAGACCTTCTTGAACAAATGCCCGAAATTGATGAGCTGATCAGCAAGCTCAATAGGAGGGCGAACAAGTATATTCACAAACAAGGCCACGAATCCTTTTATACCAAGCCTTACGAAGTGGTTCCCGAAAGCGCGAAGCATATTCGAGAGGATTTCACTGATTATTTCACGACTACTGTAAAGGTCTGTGCAATATTTCGACTTGCCGTCGATCCTTTCCCCATATTACCGAGCGACCCCGAATGCGAATTCAGATTCCCTGATTGTATGACACTCGAATTCGGTCAGAGCTTTATTGATAATTGTTTGGGAAACGAGTTTGTTAAGCACTACATTGAGACAGATTATTACCGCAATTGGGTGAATGCGATTAAGTCAACATTTCCTCATTTGAAGGAGGCAACATATAATGTCTCAAACCTGCACTATATTGATTTATCTAACATCGAAGACATTCTTGATGAGCTAGATAAGTTAACGTTATATGAGGCGACGGCTGTTTTATTCACTGCGCTATTCTCAGAGAAAGTAATTGCCATTCATATAACCGGCATGCTTGATGCATTTAGTAATTCGGCAAGACCATCAAGCGGTCTGTACCTTTCAGACATGAGTGATTACGCCGAACAGCTTGGCGGAGTCAATGTTCCACTCGCGGAGATTTGCCGTCTCGCTAGTCTTCGTTCATCGAATGAGCTATCTCCTGTTAGCTCATTCATTACTTCGTTTTCTATTGCGTCAGCTTTTATTTGCGTTGAGACCGATACGATTCTTGATGACAATGAAGTTGAGCTAGGCCGAAAAGCGGCAGAAGAGCTTGATTGGCTTTGGAGCCGTATCAAAACAGGCCAATGTGCCATGTCTGAATTAGTGGAAACGGAACTGTTCAAGCGGATTAAACAGAACGCGTAAATATTTGTTGTCGCGTCTACGACGGCAAAAGGACGGGTCAGGGGCGCGTGCTGCCTGAAAACGACCGGCTTCGATAACTTCCGTGCGAGCTCCATCCAGGGCGTCATGAAGCGCGTAAAGGCCAAGGACTGCCAGTACCGTTCCTCTGATGTACGGCATGAGGGCTCGTGTTGCTCGTTTGTACAGGGGCGGCAGAGCGACTGCATGACGTCGAGTTGCGCCGTCTGAGGCCATCACAATGGTTATCGAGATATCTGACAGGAATTCGCCACGGAGAAACGGAAAGGCTTTCCGATCCTGATCAAGCAGGTTCGGAACTACCGTCACTGGAACTATTCTGACTCAGCATCACAGACAGTTTCATGCTTCTTTGCGATCAATTTCTTTGCGAGTTCGAAGACGCTTTCGTCGTAATATGGCCAATCTACGAAGTTTTCGAGGTACCCGCGGCCCGTTTTAGCCGACAGCTCATCGTTTATCTTGAGTGTAATCGCGACGAGCAAGGTCAGCATGCGATAGTAATCGGATCGAATGTTCGCCGCATCAGGGTCGGCGATTGGTGAATGCGCATGGTCGTATCTGTTCCTGAGACCTTGTGAGTTGGGGAAAGAGGCATCGTTAAACATGTAGTCGAGATATGCAGCCTCGTCGGGTGCGAACAGCTTGCCGCTGTATGACAGCATTTCGTCTGAGACAAGGCCATCGATGAGCGCTAAATCACCGTCTCCACATCCCCCAAGCGCAATTGCACCATTATCCCAAACGGCCTTCAGACAAATTGATCGAGGGGTTGGGGAGAGAGCGCCTGTTTCTTCGCATGCACTTACCAGTTGTCGGTCAACTAATTGCTGGAGCACCTCGGCATAAACAGCATCAAAATCGTCGAAGGTAACCATGGCATTTGAAATCAAATCGAAGAAGCAACGAACATGGTCGTTATGGCCTCTTCTGTATGTCAGCATGCACTGGTCCGAGAACAGATAGAATCCCCATCTGTTAAAGCAGGCTCCGTCGATTGCGTACTTTTTCTCAGAGAGCGCGTTGAGGGTTCCAAAAGTTTTAAAGCTTTCATAGGGGAAATAGTCTCCGTCGATTTTTCCAATCCTCGAATATATTGAATAGGACTTAACGGCGCGCTCGATCTCTGGCCCTATCGACTTGCATTTGTCGAGCCACGAAGCTCCGCTTGACGGCAGCGCCAAGCTGAAATCACTGATTGAGTACTCCTCTGCAAAGTAAACGTTGTACGTCCATTCGAGTGCATCTTCGAGCCTTGTACCGCGGCTTTCGAGGAAATTTGCGTATGCGACAACTTCGACATTGGCTAGTGATTCCCGCACCTTGGAGATCGTATTCATTCGGTATTCCCCCAGCACGTGGGAACCCAGCATCGCAAGCAGACCTCTCTCCTCGTGGGAGTGAGCAGGTGCGGCCATGAGACCGCTTTGGTCTACTACGTCCAGTAGATATCTGCAATTGTTCATGATGCTTGCATTATCGGTGTATTTGGCGAGCCACGTTTCGCTAAAACTGTAGGTCAAGGTTAGGCCTTCGAACTTTACGCCCTTGCAAGCAATCTGTTCAGGGTCGATCAGTACCCCGGCTCCGTACTCAAATCCAGTACCTTGCCGGAATAGCTCATCCATGGCTTTATCGTGGGCCCGCTTTGCGCGCACTTTGACGTCCGGCGACGGAGAGAACCTGCATTTTGTTGCGCCGGAAGGCCAATTGAAAAGGGCCTCCATGCAATTCGGGTTGGCGCGCTGGTCGTCGAGGTAGCCGGTCATTATCGAATCGAAGTCGCCTTGGGAAAGGCATTTAGGGAGGTAGATTACGTTCTGGCTCCTTGATTCCGTCGCGTACTCGTGGACGATCAGCTCCGCGGAATAATACGGATTGTCGATCAGTGATTTTCCTAGCTCTGTATCAAATAATTTGACGAGTTTGTCGTTCTCCAAGATAGAAGCTAAACATTCGACATGTCGCGAGAGAAGTTCGTCAATTTCCTCGCCGGAGATCAGCGTCTCTGCGCCGCAGGCGTGCACCAAGCCCCAGAACTGAGTGGCGTACTGCATCTCGAGTTCCTCGTAAATACCAAGGATTCCCGAAGACGCGAGCGTCTCCCTCGTATACTTGCAGGCGTTCGCGAAGAGCGCAGCGACGGCTCTTGCGACGTCGCCGACTTCAGCTTCCTTGAACAGTTCGGGGACCGTTTCAAAAGTGAGCTTAAGCTGATGAGCCTCTATCGCGTCATTAATCGTCGCGATTTGAATGTGAGGACCCTCCTTCAGGATATGAAGACAACGGTCCATGAAAGCTCCTACAGCCCAGTCATTGCGGCCATAGGAAACAATCCTAGTGTGGTTGAAGTCTCGCAACGCTAGCCTTTCTCGCGTAATGCTGACTGCATAAGAATACCGCTGGTTCGGCCTCGTCGGTGGTCAACGATGGCGCGACGTAAAGTATTGCTTCGGCAAATTATCCGCCTCGCCATCCTCTTGGCCTCGAAGATGGGGTCGCCGATTTGAAGGAGAAACTATTGCCAGGCTAATTTCACATATATAGTCTGACCATTTCTTTTTATTGACATTACGCTAAAATCGCAATGTCAAATTGTGACTAGGAGTTATATCAGATGGTTTACGAATCCTGTTATTGGAAAGATGACTTACGATCATACGCAACAGAATTACGGGACTTTTCCACTTGTACCACTCTGGAAGACGAGTACCGTGATTATCGCCTGGAAAAGGCTCTCCTGTTGTCCGCCTTTACCGTTCGCTTACTCTTGGATGCAAATAAGCTAAGCGACGGCATCGGTTCGCTTAACCTAAAGGTCGACTTATATCCTGCAAAGAAGGAAGCCCAAAAAGACATCTCGCCCTTGAACAAACGCTTTATTGATGAACGATATTTCGACTTAACTAAATCCACATCTTCATCCATTTCCTTACGACAACTCACGAACCAACTAATTCATTCCGCGGTCGTTGTTATGTTTTCATACGATGAATCAGATTGCGTGCTTGGCTTTTTTGTTGTCTCTGACAAGGACTATGAAAAGCACTTGTGCTATTGCGGCCTGAAGGAGTGGATAAGCGTAGTGGATGCTGTTGCGGCTGATGATGTTGTCTCCGCTCGGATATGGAAGGACCCGAAAACTGGGAAATGGAAAACCGTAAAGCTAGCCGCAGCTGATTTAAAGATACGGACTCCATCCCGAGCCATTTTGATTACGGAGCGCTTGGCTCAGAGACCCTTGAGGCTATTCGCGAAGGAGAGGCGTTCTTGGCAACGGGGGAGCCCAGTCGCCTTGACAACGCCGTCGATTCTATCAATGCATCTCTAGAAAATTCCGAAGCCTAAGGTATTTTGATTTGCCATCTTGACGATATCCAATTTCCTTTTACCGATTGGCAAAACGATTTACACCTAATTATTGTCACTGTTCAGGGGTATTTCCTTTGTTTGTGCCTTGATCTCGCTAAACTAATAGCTGCTGCTACCAGGGCATTTTCTGGTGCACATTCTATTGGCTCTGCGAAGATCGGAGCGGGTATGTTTGCTGCCGAGTCCTACACCAGCCGTCATTACATTGCGATTGTTGCCATGGCCTGCCTATGTGTTTTGCTGGGCGGGCCTTCTTATGCCGCGGGCGCTGAGAGCCTCATCATCGCGGGCGCGACGTACTACGAGCCGGGCGTGTCGGGCCCCGGCTGGGCCTGGACCGATGCCGACCAACTGGAGCTTAACGGCTACGCGGGCGAGGCCATCGGCCCCGAGGGCGACCTGGTGCTGACGCTTGCCGGGCAAAACTCCGTGACGGAGTCGCATGCGCCCGATGCGGACATCACGCTGTGCGGCATGGAGGTGTGGGGCAACCTGACGCTTCGCGGTACTGGGACCCTGACGGCGACGGGCTCGCAGTGCGGGATCCACGTTTCGCAGGCGCTCGCGGTGGACGGCTGCACCGTCGATGCCCGGGCGAACGGGGCCGATATTACGGACGAGGCGGTCGCCGGCGTGATCGCAGGCGACATGGCCGTGCGCGGCGGCGGGCGCATCGTTGCCGCGGGCACCAGGTCCGGAGCGGGCGTGCGCGCCTACGGCGTGTGTCTGCAAGATGCGGGCCTTGGAGATGGTGCGGCCGGCTATCGGCTTTCCGTCGACGCCTCGTGGCTTGATGCGACCGGCGCCGACGGCGGCGTCGCGCCCGCGGAACACCTGCGACACGATCCTGCCCACGCGGCGCCTG
>CALINZ010000010.1 GCA_938045085.1 uncultured Collinsella sp.
TATGGGGAGCAGTACAAAAAGTGGAGCTATGACAGCCTGCCGATCCTGCCGCAGCCGTGGCAATATACCGTATTCAAAGACAGGCAAAAGCAGTTCAAAATCCTAAAAGACCTCATGCGCCGCAGCGACGTTTCCGAGGTTGTCAACGCCTGCGACGCAGGGCGCGAGGGCGAGCTGATTTTTCGCCTTGTCTACCATGCGGCAGGGTGCGATAAGCCCTTTTCCCGCCTTTGGATTTCCTCTATGGAGAAAAACGCAATCAAAAAGGGCTTTGCGGAGCTGAAACCCGGCGAAGCGTATGACGCGCTCTATGCGTCGGCTCTGTGCCGCGCAAAAGCGGACTGGATCATCGGCATCAACGCCACCCGCCTTTTCTCCGTCCTACACGGCAAAACCCTAAACGTGGGGCGCGTTCAGACGCCGACCTTAAAAATGCTTGCAGACCGGGACGCGGCGATCACCTCTTTCAAGAAAGAAACCTACCATATCGTCCGTCTTGATGTGGGCGGCGCGGAAGCGGCAGTGTTCGCGCATGCGGCAGATATTGCAGGTGGGGCGGCTCTGGGCGTCGTGGACCTCGCCGTCAAACAGACCGATCACCGCGGTCACGCTTTTGGTGGGCATAAGCAGGCTGGTGGGCGTGACGGTCAGGCCGATGAGCCGCGTGGCGTTGAGCGTATTGACGATCGAGCGCTGGGCCGAGAGCGGGCAGTCGCCGTAGCCGGGACTAAAGCGCCAGTTGCCGGCGAGCCCATGAACGGCGGCGTCCGTCTTGGCCTGCTGGTCCATTTGCTCAACGGCGGCTTCCACGTAAGCGGAGCACGCGGCGTCGAGCACGGCGCCCTCCAGGGGATGTTGGGCTCCCGTGGTGCGCAGGCGACGCTCGGCGTCCATGCCGAGGGTACATGCCATGAGCGCGGCAAAGCGGGCATCTTTGAGATGTCGATAGATATCGCGACCTCGCAGCTCAACGTTGGTGCCGACCAAGCGAATGCAAGGCTCACTTTGTTCGTCCACGCCCGTGGCATCGACGGCAAATACGCGGCGCACGCCACGGGGCTCAATGTCCAGTTCCAGACGTTCAACGACAAGCTCAATACGTCGTGACAGTTCGGGCTCAATCTGCTGGCCGCCGTAACCCAGATACCGCAGCATCTCGGCACGGTCGACACGGGGATGGTGCGCAGCATCGACACGGTAAAGCGCCGGCGACGCAAGGTCGGCCGGCACTTCGACAGCGGTTGTATCGATGTGCGGTTTTTCCATTACCCCAGGCGCTCCATAATGGTCGCGGCGATCGCAGGACGGTTCATAGTGTACAGGTGCAGGCCGTCGGCGCCGTGCTCCTTGAGGTCGCAAAGCTGGCGGGCTGCATAATCTACACCAGCTGCCTGCAGGCTCTCGGGGTCATTCTCGTACTTGGCGAGAATCTTGATGACGGGGGAGGGCAGCGACGCGCCGCACATAAAGACCATGCGGCTGATCTGCGACTTGCCCATAAACGGCATGATTCCCGCGGTAATGGGCACGGTGATGCCGGCCTTGTCGGCAAGCTCGCGAAAACGGTAGAAGCACTCGTTATCAAAGAAGAGCTGCGTCACAAAGAAGCTCGCGCCGGCGTCCTGTTTTTGCTTGAGGTGTTCGACCGAGAGGTTGAGATCCTCACAGGCAATGTGGCCCTCGGGGTAGGCTGCGGCGCCCACGCAAAAGCCGGCGTCGACGAGCTCGGGGATGAGGTCGCGGGCGTAGGCGTAGTCGGAGGCGGGCTTGTCGTCCTCGGTCGCGCCGGCAGGGAGATCTCCACGCAGGGCCAGGATGTTTTCAACGCCGGCGGTGCGATACTCGTCGATCTTGGCGGCGATATCGGCATGCGAGCGGCCCACGCAGGTAAGGTGTGCCACCGAGGGTGTATCGAATTCGCTCGTAATCATATGCGCGATGGGGGCGGTGGTGGCGCCGTTGCCCGAGCCGCCGGCCGAGCAGGTGACCGAGACAAAGCTCGGCGAAAGCTTGCACAGATTGCCTGCCACTTCGCGAGCCGTGTCGAGGGTCAGCTCGCCCTTGGGCGGGAACATCTCAAACGAAATGGGCGCGGTGCCCTGGGATGCTGCCTGCTTAAAAACCTCGTCGACGCGCATATCGTGCTCCTCTAGATACGTAATAGTGTGATGTGTTGTAAGGATTCTACAGCACCACTGTGCCACGGTGGAGTTTCACTCGCTATTTGAGGATACCAATCAAAGATGCCTTGCTATCGGCTTTCTCTATAACAGAGCGGCTAATCTAGGCACGGACTATAAAGACTGGTATCTGATGCAAAATACCAGTTAATAGAGCTCCATCCCAAATTGACTACCCTTAAACCATGGAGAGAGGTCTGCAATTTATGCAGTTGATTGGCTGTTGAGGGTGGCAACGCCGCCTCGATAGGGTAACCTCATTGATTGGTTTCGCGACAGCAACATAACGGTAATGTCGCGGAAACACGGCGAGTCTAAGCTATGACTCGTTCGTTAGTAATCAACACCGCTTCTCACGCGGTGCCGATACGAAGGGAGTTCCGTATGGCCGAACTTACTGACCGCTTCGGGACCATGGTGTTCTCTGAGGAAGTCATGAAGGACTACCTCCCCAAGGACATTTGGAAGCGCCTTGCTGCAACCCTCGAGGGCGGTGAGCCGCTCGACCTGGATGTGGCCAACGCCGTTGCCCATGCCATGAAGGTCTGGGCCATCTCCAAGGGCGCGACGCACTACGCGCACTGGTTCCAGCCGCTTTCGGGCATTACTTCCGAGAAGCACGACAGCTTCCTGGAGCCCAACCACGACGGCACCGCCATTACAAAGTTTACGGGCAAGAACCTCATCCAGGGCGAGCCCGATGCCTCGAGCTTCCCCAACGGCGGTCTGCGTGCTACCTTCGAGGCCCGTGGCTACACCGCTTGGGACCCCACTAGCCCCGCCTTTATCAAGGACGATGTCCTGTGCATCCCCACGGCTTTCTGCTCCTACACGGGCGAGGCCCTGGACAAGAAGACCCCGCTGCTGCGTTCCATGACCGCGCTCTCGCGTGAGTCTAAGCGCGTTTTGGCGCTGTTCGGTAAGACCCCCAAGAAGGTCGTTCCTTCCGTGGGCGACGAGCAGGAGTACTTCCTGATCAAGAAGGACGCCTACCGCAAGCGCAAGGACCTGGTCATTACCGGCCGCACCCTCTTTGGTGCTGCTCCATGCAAGGGTCAGGAGCTCGAGGAGCACTACTTTGGCGCTATCCGCCCCACCGTCTCGGCCTACATGAAGGACTTGGACGATGAGCTGTGGGCGCTCGGCATTCCCGCCAAGACCAAGCACAACGAGGTTGCTCCCTGCCAGCATGAGCTCGCCCCCGTCTATGGCGAAGTCAACGAGGCCATCGACCAGAACCTGGTCATGATGGAGAAAATGAAGCTCATCGCCTCCCGCCACGACTTGGTTTGCCTGCTGCACGAGAAACCCTTCGAGGGCATCAACGGTTCGGGCAAGCACAACAACTGGTCGCTTGGCACCGAGTCCGAGAATCTGCTCGATCCGGGCGACACCCCGCTCGACAACCTGCAGTTCATCGTCTTCCTCACCGCGGTGATCGAGGCCGTCGATAACTATCAGGAGCTCCTGCGTGCCTCCGTTGCCTCGGCCGGTAACGACCATCGTCTGGGCGCCAACGAGGCTCCTCCGGCGATTATGTCCATCTTCCTGGGCGACCAGCTTACCGAGGTCGTCGAGAAGATCATCGATGGCAAGGCTTCCGTCCATGCCACGCGCGGCGTGCTCGACTTGGGCGCCGATACTCTGCCCAAGCTGATGCAGGACAACACCGACCGCAACCGCACCTCCCCGTTTGCCTTCACCGGCAATAAGTTCGAGTTCCGTGCCTGCGGCTCCGAGCAGAACGTCTCCGACTCCAACCTGGTGCTCGATGCCGCCGTGGCCAAGTCGCTCAAGTCCTTCGCCGACGCACTCGAGGGTACGCCCGAGGATGAGTTCCAGGACGCTGCGCTCGAGTACTGCAAGAAGGTCCTGACCGACCACCAGCGCATCCTGTTCTCCGGTGACGGCTACTCCGACGAGTGGCCCGTTGAGGCCGAGAAGCGTGGTCTTGCCAACAACAAGACCACGGCCGATGCCCTGCCCGCCTTTGTTTCCGATAAGGCTATCGCGCTCTTCGAGGAGACGGGTGTCCTGACCAAGGCCGAGGCTCAGTGCCGCTACGACTGCAAGCTCGAGAAGTACAACAAGCTCATGAACATCGAGGCCACCACGATGGTTCGCGAGGCGCGTCGTACCTATCGCCCGGTCATTACCGCCTATGCCACCAAGGTCGCTAAGGGCCTTGAGACTATTCGTGCCGCCGGTGCTGAGGCCGCCATGCAGTGCGAGCAGAACACGCTCAACAAGCTCTGCAACGGTATCACTGCCATCAACGACTCCATCAAGGCACTCGACGTCGTGCATCAGAAGGCCGAGGCTCTCGATGGCCAGGAGCAGGCCAACGTGTACGCGCACGAGGTCGTTCCCGCTATGGATGCGCTGCGTGCCGCCGTGGACGCAATGGAGGAGATCGTGGCCGCTGACTACTGGCCGGTCCCGACCTACGACGACATTCTGTTCTACGTGTAGAACGTAACTGACATATCGTCACGGTATTGAGCCGGGGTCCGCATCGCGCGGGCCCCGGCTTTTTGTTTGAGAAGGACGCTTTGAAGCCCGTTTTGCAACTGATTCACCCACGCAATAAGGGGTCGTGGGCAAAAAACGTCAAATATGAGTAATGTCACAAGTGCTGTAGCATTATTTTTTTGTAAAATATGCTGTGTTACGCAACATATGTCCAAGTACTTAGCTGATAAAAGCCTGCAATTCTTCCGCCGTAGGATTCCTGGCGTCTAAATCGCCTTCTGGTGATATGCAATCGCTGTTACTAAATTGGTAACAGTACTCATATTTGCTATTTTTGCCCACGGGCCCTTGGATGACAGTGTGATTTAATGCCCTCGGGGTTCGAATCCCGGCATATCGGTAGCAAAAAGCCCGCTACCGAATTGGTAACGGGCTTCTTAGATTCTGTGGGCCCCCAGCGGGATGTCCGCGTGCGGCTGGCGCCGCCCGCCTTCGCTGCGTCGCTTCGCTCCTTGCGTGCTGCGCTGGAAAACGCTTCGCGTTTCCTC
>CALINZ010000011.1 GCA_938045085.1 uncultured Collinsella sp.
GCGGCCGTGGGTATCGGCGCGGGCGACGGTTTCGTCGACGCGATCGTCGGCGGCGGTTACCGCTGGGTAGGCTACGGCGTCATCATCACCGTCGTTCCGCTGCTCATCGTCTCGCTCATCGCCCGGCTCGGAATGAAGGTCAACTACTATACGCTCATGGGTCTCATCGCGGGCAGTACGACCGATCCTCCCGCACTGGCCTACGCCAACTCGACGGCAGGCAACGACATGCCGGCCGTGAGCTACGCCACGGTCTATCCCGTCGTGATGTTCCTGCGCGTGCTGACGGCACAGATATTCATTCTCTTCGCACTGTAACACAATCGCGAAATAACCGAAAAGGCCGCTCTCAGGAGCGGCCTTTCTTGTCGGAGGATTTCAGGTCGTGCAGCGGGCAATTGCGTTCGCAGGAGGCGCAACCGCCCGAGAGGGTTCCCCGCCCGCGGCAAAAGAGCCTCCGGACGACGATCCACACCAGCGCGACGCCGACGAGCGCAACCGCTATATCCTGCCAATTCATTTACAACAACAAGGCGATGTGATAGACGATCCAAGCCACGAACCATGCCACGGCCGTACTGTAAACCATCGACGCCAGCGCCCAGCCGCGCCCCGCTTCGTTGCGGACAGCCACGATCGTGGCGATACAGGGAAAATACAACAATACGAAGACCAGGAATGCCAATGCCGACGCCGGCGTGAAATCGCCGCTTTCGCGCAATGTCTGCGCCAGCGACGCATCGTCGGCCGTCGCATCCTGCGAATAGAGCACGCCGAGCGTGCTGACGACGATCTCCTTGGCCGACACGCCCGACAGAATCGCCACGCCCGCCTTCCAGTTCAGGCCGAGCGGTTCGACAGCAGGCTCGCACCAGCGCCCCAACTGTCCCAGATAGGAGTTTTCATAGTGTTCGATCTCCGGTTCGCCCGCTACGGGACGGGGGAAATAACTCAGGAACCAGACGAAGAGCGATGCCACGAGAATCAGCCCTCCCATCTTGCGCAGGTACTGCGCACTCTTGTCCCACATGTGCGACAGCGTGGCGCGCATCGTCGGCATACGGTAGGGGGGCAGCTCCATGACGAACGGCGTCTCGTCGACCTTGTAGAGGAACCGCCGCATCAGCCGCGCCGTGACCACCGCCAACGCGATACCCAGCAGGTATAGTCCGAAGAGCACCAGCCCGCCGTGGTCGGGAAAGAAGGTTCCGACGAAAAGGATGTAGATCGGCAACCGCGCGCTGCACGACATGAAGGGGGTGATGAGCACCGTGATGAGCCTGCTCGAACGGCTTTCGATCGTGCGCGTGGCCATAATGGCCGGCACGTTGCAACCGAAACCCATCACCAGCGGAATGAACGACTTGCCGTGCAGTCCGATGCGGTGCATCACGCGATCCATGATGAAGGCGACGCGGGCCATATAGCCGCAGTCCTCCAGGAAAGACAGCATCACAAAGAGCAGGAACATCTGCGGCACAAAGCCGAAGATGGCGCCCAGGCCGCCGACGATACCGTCACAGACAAGCGAATCGACCAGACCGCCGTCCTCGGTGCCACCCGCCACAAGCGCGTCGTGGACCATGGTGGTAATACCCGGAACATACGGGCCATACTGCGCCGGGTCGACCGAGTCGGCGTCGTCACCCGCGGCCTCGACAGCCTCATCGTATGCATCGCGGCCCTGACCGAGCACATACCAGCCATCGGTACCAAAGAGCTGGTCGTTGGTGAAGTCGGTCACCGTGCCGCCCAAGGTAGAAACGGCGATGTAGTACACGCAGAACATGATGACCACAAAGATCGGCAGGCCCAGGATACGATTGGTAACCACGCGGTCGATCTTCTCGGAGGTGCTCATCTTGGCCGGAGCCTTGGTGAGGCACTCATCGATGATATGCGCGATGACGCCATAGCGCTCGCCGGTGATGATGGACTCGGCATCGTCGTCGCAATCCTGCTCGCACTGGGCGACCAGCTGCTCCACGCGAGCGGCCTTCTCCTTAGTGAGGTTGATGAGCTTGCAGGCGTCCGCGTCGCGCTCAAACAGCTTGACCGCGTAGTAGCGGCGCTTGTTGGCGGGAACGCTCGCCGGCAGGTTGTTCTCGATGTGGTCCAGAACGTCCTCGATAGAGGAATCGAACTTGTGCTCCGGCACCTGGCCCTTAGAAGCGGCAGACTTCTTGACCTGCTCGAAAAGCTCCTTGATACCCTTGTTCTTAAGGGCCGAGATCATCATGACCGGGCAGCCGAGCTTCTTGGAGAGCTTGTCCGTGTCGATCTTATCGCCGTTCTTCTCGACCAAGTCGGCCATGTTGAGGGCGACGACTACGGGCAGGCCGGTCTCGATAACCTGAAGCGCCAGGTACAGGTTGCGCTCGAGGTTGGTGGCATCGACAACCTGGACGACCACATCGGGCTCGCCGCTCATGAGATAATCGCGCGAGCATTGCTCCTCGGGGCTGTAGGGGGAAAGCGAGTAGATACCAGGGAGGTCCGTGATGGTAACGTTCTTGTCGCTTAGGAGCTTGGCCTCCTTTTTCTCAA
The DNA here is from genome assembly GCA_938045085.1 of uncultured Collinsella sp. GTDB lineage: Bacteria > Actinomycetota > Coriobacteriia > Coriobacteriales > Coriobacteriaceae > Collinsella. The sequence continues at coordinate 2,548 of CALINZ010000011.1, forward strand.
CCGTGACGCCGGGCCAGTTGCCAACGTAGCCGTTGGCGCCGGTGATCAGGTTGAAAAGCGTGGTCTTGCCGCAGTTGGGGTTACCCGCCAGTGCGACATGGATCTGAGAATCCGCCATTCAATCCTTCTTCCTTATGTGCCCGCGCTGCTTTCTCCGCACGGGCTGGATAATGTGCTTCAAAGTGCTGCATTAAGTTAGAAAAACCTAACTTAATCTGCAGAAATATACGCCGCGAGCCCCTACTGGACCTCGACGACGGCCGCCTCCTCCTTGCGGATGGAAAGCTCGTAGCCGCGCACGTTGATCTCGACCGGATCACCGAGCGGCGCAACCTTCACGACCTTGAACGAAGTGCCCTTGATGAGCCCCAGGTCCATAAGGTGGCGGCGAAGCGCGCCCTCACCGTGAAGCTTGACGATGGTAGAGCTCTCGCCCACCTTAACGTCACCCAACGTCTTCATCCTCTTGTCCCCCTTTCGGTTTTTATCAAATGCTGTGGACTAACCGACGGTCATGATGTGCATGGCAACCTTGGAATCGATGCCAAAGCGTGCGCCCAACACTGTGACGATGATATTGGCGCCGCTCGAGCTCACCACGTAGATTTCGTTGCCCTCGACAAAGCCAAGGTCCTTGAGGTGGTGTTTCATGTCCTCATTGCCCTTTACACGAGACACGCGCACGGTTTCGCCCGCTTTTACCATCGAAAGCGGCATTGCCGGCATCTGCGGTCCGCAAGACATGAATGGCTCCTAACGTCAGTTCATCCTCAACATCGACATGGTAAAAGTTAGCCACGTCTATGTTCGCTTTAGTAAACTAACACGTGGTTAACTTTTTGGAAAGGGTCCCCATTCAGATTTCGAAAAAGTTTCCTATACGAAACAAAAGAAGCACCACAAAGACCATCTCTTTGCGGTGCCTTGTCATACCAATTTATGCAACAAAGGGGACTGTCCCCTTGTCACATTGATGCGCTTAGAGCGAGAGGTTTCTGATCGACGTGACGCAGGAGGCCTCATCCACGCCCGAAACGCGGAACACGACGTCTTCGCCACATTCGCCGCAGAGTGCCATGAGCCCTATAACGTCGCGGCCATCGGTGTAGCGGTCACCAATCGAAACCGACACGTCACTACGGTGCTTGGCAATGATGTCATAGAGCAGCGCAACCGGGCGGCCATGCAATCCCAACGGATCTTTAATCGTCTTTGTAAACTCGACCATGTCCCCTCCCGCGACATCGCACATCGGCCGGCAAAACCCAGCCACGTGGTAGTTATTGTAGCGTTAGATGCTTGTTGAGGGCGGGACGGAAATCGCATCCCATTTCGAGCGTCAATGATGGGACACAGTTTCCGCCAGAAGGCTCAACCGGAAAGTGCGACCCGTTATTTGGCTGGATTCTGGGACGCAGTTTCCGCTGAGCGACCCTGGCGGAAAGTACATCCCATTCTGGACGCAAATTCCGGGACGCAGCTTCCTCGACGTCCGGTCACCCCATGCCCTCACAACCTCGGCGCATAAAAAACGAGGGAAGGCCCGCGTCCTTCCCTCGTTACAGGCAATATGTAGCCGTTCGCCTACATCAGGCGCAGACTGACGTCCTTGAGCTGGGCGCCGCTAACGGCACTCGGAGCGCCCGACATAAGGTCGGAGCCGCTGGCCGTCTTGGGGAACGCCATGACGTCGCGGATGGAGTCGGAACCGGTGAGCAGCATGCACACGCGGTCCAGGCCCAGAGCGAAACCGCCCATCGGGGGCGCACCAAACTTGAGGGCCTCCATGAGGAAGCCGAACTGAGACTCGGCACGCTCCTCGGTAAAGCCCAGGAGCTTGAGCATGGACATCTGCATCTCGGCGTTGTGGATACGCATACCGCCGCCGCCGGCCTCAAAGCCGTCCATGACAAAGTCGTAGGTGCAAGAACCGGCTGCCAACGGGTCGGCCTCGATCTTGGCGATGTCGGTCTCGGTCGGCAGGGTAAAGGGCTGGTGCTCGGCAGCATAGGCCTTGCGATCCTCGTCCCAGTGGAACAGCGGGAAGTTGACGACCCACAGGAAGTCGTGGCCCTCGCGCTTGATCTCGAGCGCATTGGCCATGTGCGAACGCATGCCGCCCAGGATCTCGTCGGAGAGCAAGCGCGGGCCGGCGGCGAACATCACAAGGTCGCCGGGCTCGACATCCATGCGCTCGCGCAGAGCCGCCATCTCCTCGTCCGAGAAGAACTTGACGATGGGGCTGTTGATAGAGCCGTCCTCGCGGAAAGCAATCCAGGCCAGGCCCTTGGCGCCAAACGTGGAGGCCACGCCGGCAAGCTTATCGATCTTGGCACGTGCCCAGGCACCGGCGCCCTTGGCGTTGATGGCCTTGACGACAGAGCCCTCCTCGTTTGCGGCAGTCGCAAAGACCTTGAACTTGGAGTTGGCGAAGATGTCGGTCAGGTCGACCAGGTGCATGCCATAGCGGGTATCGGGCTTGTCGGAGCCATAGGTGTCCATGGCCTCCCAGTAGTCCATACGACGCAGCGGCGTGGGCATCTCGACGCCCATGCGGCCGAAGGCGTCGGCCAGGACCTCCTCGAGCGCGCTCATGACGTCGTTCTGGTCCACGAAGGACATCTCGATATCGACCTGGGTGAACTCGGGCTGACGGTCGGCACGCAGGTCCTCGTCGCGGAAGCACTTGGCAACCTGGTAGTAGCGCTCGACGCCACCGACCATGAGCAGCTGCTTCAGGAGCTGCGGGGACTGCGGTAGAGCGTAGAAGTTGCCCGGCTGAATACGGCTGGGAACGATGAAGTCGCGGGCGCCCTCGGGCGTGGACTTAAACAGGGAGGGCGTCTCGACCTCCATGAACTCACGGTTGTGCAGCGCCTCGCGAATGGCAAAGGTGAAGTCGGAGCGCAGCTTGAGGTTGGCCATCATCTCGGGACGACGGAGGTCCAGATAGCGATAGCGCAGACGGGTGTCCTCGCTCGTCTCGATGCCGTCCTCAATCTGGAACGGCGGAGTGACGGACGTGTTAAGCACCTCGGCGTGGTCGGTCAGGACCTCGATCTCGCCGGTCGCGAGCTTGGTGTTGGTGGTCTCCTCGCCACGAGCGCGCACGACGCCGTGGATCTTGATGGGCCACTCGGGACGCATGGTCTCGGCAATCTTAAAGGCGTCGCCGTCGGAGTGCTCGGGGTCGAAGGTGAGCTGCGTGATGCCCTCGCGGTCGCGAAGGTCGCAGAAGATAAGGCCGCCGTGGTCGCGGCGACGGCTCACCCAACCGGTGAGGGTGACCTCTTCGCCCACGTTCTCGAAGCGAAGCTCGCCGCAGGTACGGGTGTGCATGGAATGCTCATCGATGGGACGGGTCTGGCTCATACCAGTGATCCTCCTTTATGGATCTGTGCCGCCCCGTGTCGTTCCGGGCGGCGTCGTACAGATTTGCCCAGCCTGCGTAAACCGCGCAGCCAGACATGGCGTTCTATGTTATCGCACCCGCGTCGATGTGCCGCGAAAAAGTAGCTCTTACCCAAAGACTTGACGGAGACGAAACAATTGACGCACCGCGGCACCCGCCCGCGCTATTCACGTGCGACAATATGCCCCAATACAACTGCACTCGGAAAGGCCCGCCATGACTGCACGCCTCATCGTTATGGATA
>CALINZ010000012.1 GCA_938045085.1 uncultured Collinsella sp.
CTCCCTAACCGTGCCCTAAGTTGCGGTGAAATAGTCCCCCGATTAACCTGCCAAAAAGGGACAGGTTTATTTTGGCGGGTTTTATCTGGGGAAACGCAAAATAGCCCCACATACACAACCACCGCAGCTCCATATGAGGCAAATGAATCAGTAGCGTCTATCCCAAATCTTGAGTATTTGTTCGACAGAACGGCCCCTGCCGGCTCCTGCTAGACTGGTAGATTCCCAACCGTCCATCCAGGAGCCGCAATGTCGCGCAAGTCCGCCTACAAGCAAGTACTTTCCATCGGCGCCGCCGTGGTGCTGGGGTTTGCGCTGTTCACAGGGTCGCTCGACGGAGCGCCCAAGTTGTTGTCGCCGCAAAGTGATGAACAGGCGGCAGCTCTGGCCGAAAAACAAAACGAAAGTCCCAGCCGCACCGACGACGAGGCGGACCTGGTCGATCGGCTCGAATCAGGAACGGCGAGCTCCCCGGACCCTCAAAACAGCCAGGACTCTGGCGATGGCTCCGATTCCGCCGCAACCGACACCGGCGACGGCGCTTCCGCGGACAGCGCCGCCACCCCCATCGACGAGGTCGAAAACCCCGACCTCAACCGCGCCCGCGGTGTTTATCTCAGCAGCATTCCCGACTACGCCGGCAACCCCTTCGTTGCTCTTCGCGCCGACAGCACGCACCCGCTCGGCACACCATCATTCACGCTCGATGAATACGAGCGCGCTACAGAAGAGGGTTGCTTTAAGAAGTTCTCCAAGCTTGACAGCCTGGGCCGCACCCGCAAAGCGCTCGCCTGCGTGGGCCCCGAATCACTCGGTCAAGGCGAGCGCGGCGATATCTCGCGTATCCATCCCGCTGGATGGCGCCAGCAGCGCTACGACTTTATTCCGGGCCAGAGCCTCTACAACCGCTGCCACCTCATCGCCTGGTCGCTCTGCGGCGAAAACGCCAACCGCAAGAATCTCCTCACCGGCACGCGTTATCTCAACGAGACAGGCATGCTGCCGTTTGAGGAGCAGATTCTCGGCTACATCCGCGAGACGGGCAACCACGTGCTCTATCGCGTCACACCCATGTATAACGAAGAGGAACTTGTCTGCCGCGGCGTGCGCCTTGAGGCGCAATCGGTCGAGGACCACGGCAAGACCCTCTGCTTCCACGTGTACTGCTACAACCTGCAGCCGCACGTGCAGATCGACTACGCCACCGGCCGCAACCAGGCATCCGGAGACTAGTGCCGACCGCACCGCCCGTAACCCAAAAATGATTCGTTTTCCTCCGTCCCCATGGGATCAAAAAAGGCCGCCCTGGATTACCCAGGGCGGCCTTTTCGTCAGCGTCCACATTGCAGGCAAAACCACACGCTACTTGGCGCGGCCCTCCTCATAGCGCTCGACCAGCTTGGCCTGAACGTCATAAGGCACCTGTTCATAGCCTGCGGACTTCATGGTAAAGTCGCCCGTGCCGCGCGTGATAGAGCGTAGGCGCGTCGAATAATCCGTCAGCTCTGCCAGCGGCGCCTGAGCAATGACCACGGTATCGCCGCGTTCATCGGTCTCCATGCCCGTCACGCGACCGCGCGATGCCGAGATGTCACCCATCACGGCGCCGGCGTAGCTCTCGGGGATAGTCACCGTAATTTCCTCGATGGGCTCCAGCACCACCGGGTCGGCATCGGCACATGCCTTGCGCAGGCCGATGCGAGCCGCCGCGCGGAACGCCATCTCGTTGGAGTCGACGCTGTGATACGAGCCGTCGTACACAGCCACGCGAATGCCCGTGAGCGGGTAGCCGGCAATGATGCCGTCCTTCATGGTCTCCTGGACACCCTTGTCCACGGCGGGGATCAGCGAGCGCGGAATACGGCCACCTACGACCTCGTCCACAAACTCATAGCCATCGCTCGTGCCGTCGGGCCCAATGAGCGGCTCAACGCGCAGCCAGCAGTCGCCATACTGACCGGCACCGCCAGTTTGCTTCTTGTGGCGGCCCTGGGCACTCGCTGTGCGGCGGATGGTCTCGCGATACGGAATGCGGATCGGCACGCTTTTGGCCACGACCTTGGTACGATCCTCAAGGCGATTGAGCAACACCGAAACCTGCGCCTCACCCACGGCGGAGATGATGGTCTGGCCGGTCTCCTCGTCGCGGTCGATGCTCATAGTCGGATCGGCCTTACAGGCCTTCTCGATAAACGTGTAGAGCTTCTCTTCGTCCCCGCGATTCTCGGACTCGATGGCGATGCGGTACTGAGAGTTGGGGAACTTAAACGCCGCAGCCTCGACCTTACCGGTAATGGAGAGCGTATCGCCCGTCTCGGCCGCCAGCTTGGGCGCCACGATGATGTCGCCGGCATAGGCGTGACCGACCTCGGTCATGTCGCGGCCGCACATCACATACAGGTGGGCCAGACGATCGCTCTTGCGGGTACGCGCGTTGATCAGCTCAAGACCCGGCTCAAGCGTACCCGTCAGCACCTTGATAAAGCTGATGCGACCCTGCTGCGGATCGGCCAGCGTCTTAAACACAAACGCCACCGGACGGTCATCGTCACTCGAAATCTTGAGCGAATCGCCGTCGATGAGCGGCATCTCGCCGTAGTCCGTCGGCGCCGGGAAGTACGTGGCGATGTCGTCCATCAGCGAGTTGACGCCCTGCTCCTTAATGCAATCGCCCGCAAAGACCGGCACAAAGATGCGCTCGGCAATCGCCTTCGACAGCAAGCCCTCAAGCTCCTCCTGCGTCAGCGTCTCCTCGCCTTCCAAGTACTTCATCATCAGTTCGTCGTCAGCCTCGGCCACCAGCTCGCACAGATGGTCATGGGCCTCCTCGGCCTGGGCACGATACTCCTCGGGAATCTCCGACTCAACGGCTTCGGTGCCGTTGCAATGGCGCGCCTTCATGCGCACCAGGTCGATGATGCCGTCAAAGTCCTCGCCCTCGCCCCAGGGAAGGGTCACGGCGCCCAGGCGCGTGCCAAAGCGCTCCTGCAGCAGGTCCATCGTGGTCGCAAAGCTGGCCTCGGAGCGCGACAGGCGGTTTACGAACACCGCACGCGCCAGGCGCAGGTCCTCGGCGGCATACCAGAGCTTAACCGTCGTAGGCTGCGGGCCGGCCTCGGCGTCGACCACAAACAGAGCCGTCTCGCAGACGCTCATCGCGGCAAAGGCGTCGCCGATAAAATCGGGGTAGCACGGGGCATCGAGCACATTGATGCGCGCGCCCTTCCAGTCGATCGGCGCGATGGTCGTCGAGATGGAGAATGAACGCTTAACCTCTTCGGGGTCATAGTCGAGCGTGGGCTTGGTGCCGTCGTGGCCGCCCAGGCGGGCGGTCTTGCCGGAAAGGTGGAGCATGGCCTCGGCGAGTGAAGTCTTGCCCACCCCGCCTTGGCCTACGAGCACCACGTTCCTTACGTTACCGGTCTTGGGAGCACCCATGATGACCTCCTTGCAGGGCCGCGCACAATGCGCGACGCCAACGGGGAGAGTTCGCGGTCGGTGCCATCCCGGGAGCAGCATGGTCGGCAGCCGAGCCGACTCACCCTCCAAATGTCCTATGCCACCACCCTACCCTCACGGGCGGCTGTCCATGCATACCTTTCGGCACACGTATGAATACAGGCGGCGAGAGGAAGAGACAAGCTTGTGGGGCGATTATTGAACCCCGTCGATGCAAACAAAAAGCCGCCACAGACCGTAAGACCTGCGGCGGCTTCGCCTCAATTAATAGTTGAGTAAATACCTGAGCCTACCCCTCGATACGGCTCAAGAACTCACGCGTGCGCTGCTCGCGCGGATGGTCGATAACCTGATCGGCAGGCCCCTCCTCGACAATACGACCGCCGTCCATAAAGACCACGCGGTCGGCAACATCGCGCGCAAACTGCATCGCGTGGGTCACGATTACCATCGTCATATTCTGCGCGGCAAGGTCTTTAATGACATGCAGCACCTCGGCCGTCAGCTCGGGATCGAGTGCCGAGGTCGGCTCGTCAAAGAACAGAATCTCCGGGTCGAGCGCTAGGGCGCGGGCAATACTCACGCGCTGCTGCTGACCGCCCGAAAGCTCACAAGGAACCTTGTTCTCGTTGCCCGTAAGCCCCATCTGCGCGATCAACTCGCATGCACGTGCCTCTGCCTGCTCGCGCGGACGCTTGAGCACGCGAATCGGAGCATCGGTGATGTTTTTCATCACGGTATAGTGCGGGAACAGATTGTAGTTCTGAAACACCAGACCAAACCGCGAGCGCGCCTGTTTAGGAACATCGCCCTTTGCGTACACCGCGCCCGAACCCGCATCCGTCGCGACGGCAAGGTCGCCAAACGAGAGCGAGCCTCCGTCGAGTGTCTCGAGCAGCGTGGCACAGCGCAGCAGCGTGGACTTGCCGCCACCCGAAGGCCCGATAATCGCCACGACCTCGCCACGCTTCACCTCGAGCGAGATATCCTTGAGCACCTCATTGCCGCGAAACGCCTTGCGCGCGCTTTCGATTTTCATCACTGAGTTAGTCATGATAGTAGTCCAGCTTCTTTTCGGCGGCGCCCAGCAGCATCTCGACCACAAAGTTAAAGACCCAGTAGATCAACGCCGCAATCGCAAACGGCACCATGCTCACCTGCGAGGCGACCAGCGCCTTGGCCGTCGAGAACATCTCACCCACGCCAATGGCAAACGCCAGCGACGTGTCCTTGACCAGCGTGATGATCTCGTTGCCCATCGCCGGCAGAATACGCTTGGCGACCTGCGGCATCACGATATACAGAAACGTCTGCACGCGCGAATAGCCCAGCACCTCGGCAGCCTCGTATTGACCGCGCGGAATGGACTGCAAGCCCGAGCGATAGATCTCGGCAAAGTAACCGGCGTAGTTGATGATGAACGCCACGACGCACGCCGTCCACTTGGAATCGGGCGTGAGCGAAATGCCAAACACGTAGTACGGGGCAAAGTAGATGGCAAACATCTGCAGCATGAGCGGCGTACCGCGCATGACCGAAATGTAGATGCGCGCAATCCAGCGAAGCGGCGCGATTTTGCTCATGCGCATAAACGCCACGGGGATTCCCAGCGGAATCGACCCCAACAGCGTCAGCACAAACAACTGCAAACTGACCAAGAAACCCTGGCCAAGCATTTGCATCATGACCTGAATAGACATTACTTGAGCACCCAATTATCGAAAGACAAACCATAGCTTGAATATTTATCGCAGAGGTCCTTGACCGTGCCGTCCTCGTAGAGCGCCTTGAGCGACTCGGCTACAGCATCGGCCGACTTGGTGTCGCCCTTCTTAAAGCCAACGGCGTAGTGCTCGCTGGACAGCGGCTCATCAAGCTGCGTATAGGCATCGGGCTTGGCGGCAAGCTGATACTGGGCAATCGAAAGGTCGCAAGCCACGGCATCGACCGCGCCGCTCTCGAGCTGCATAAAGGCCGTGTTGTACTCGCCGATGGTATCGAGCGTGGCAAACGTCGCCGCCAGATCCTTCTGATCACCCTCGAGCACATCCTGCGCAGCGGAATCGGTCTGGGTAATCACGGTCTTGCCGGCAAGATCGTCCCAGCTCTTGATACCTGCATCCTTCTTGACCACCAGCACCTGCTCATTGAGCATGTACGGCTCGGAGAACGTGTAGTCGTCCTCGCGGCCCTCCATGGTAAAGCCGTTCCAGATGCAGTTGATGGCGCCCGAGTTAAGCAGCGTATCCTTGGCGTCCCAGTCGATGGCCTCGTATTTGACCTCCCAGCTCTGCTTATCGGCAACAGCCTTGGCCAGATCGAGGTCAAAACCAGTGTACTCGCCGTCGTCGCCCACAAAGCCGTACGGAGGATAGGACTTATCAAAGCCCACCACGAGCTTCTTGGACTCCGCAGCACCCTTCACATCCTTGGCCGCGGCAGAGCCTGCAGCGGAGCCCTTGCCGGCACCGCCGCCACAACCAACCAGGCCAAGGCCTAGAACCGTGGCGAGCGAGCCGGCTAGACCAACAAACTGACGACGAGACATATCGGTGTTCATGGTATTCCCCCTTGATGGCACTTTAGTTAAGTAAAGTGAGTCGTGTAACGTCCAGAATCATACACTCTACCTTGATAAAGTACAAGGGAGAGGTTGCCCGGCGTGGGCGGGGAGCGGCGCGTAATTAAGTTTCCTGCTCTACAGTCCTGCGCAAGACGGAAAGCACATTAAGTGCTTTCCTTTGCGTG
>CALINZ010000013.1 GCA_938045085.1 uncultured Collinsella sp.
TGACCCCATTGCGCCAAATCCGCTGGGGCGGGTCTGACGGTGGCGCACGGAGTCGTGGTGTGATTTGCGTCGGTGTCCGCGCGGCTCGGTATACTGGTACGGCTCAAACTATGGCGCTGCCCGCAGGCGCGCCGTCCGTCAGATGAGGAGTCGCCCATGACCCAGCCCCTGCCCTGGGAAAAGAACGCCGCGGTACCCGTGCCGCCCGCGCCGGAACCCGTGCCGCTCGATGCATACACCGCCCCTGCAGCGCCGGAGCCCGAGCTCGTCCCGCTCGACATCTACGACGCTCCCGCGCCGGCGCCCAAGCCCGCCAAGCCGCTCGTCGACATTGACAGCCTTAATCCCGCCCAGCGCGAGGCGGTCCTGTCCACCGAGGGTCCGTTGCTGGTGCTCGCCGGCGCCGGCTCGGGCAAGACCCGCGTCTTGACCTTCCGCATCGCACATATGCTCGGCGACCTGGGTGTTAAGCCTTGGCAGGTTCTTGCCATCACGTTTACCAACAAGGCCGCGGCCGAGATGCGCGAGCGTCTGGCGGCGCTCATTCCCAGCGGTACCCGCGGCATGTGGGTGTGCACCTTCCATGCCATGTGCGTGCGCATGCTGCGCGAGGACGCCGACCTGCTGGGCTACACCGGCCAGTTCACCATCTACGATGACGATGACTCAAAGCGCATGGTGCGCGACATTATGCAGGCGCTCGGCATCGAGCAAAAGCAGTTCCCCATCAACATGATCCGCAGCAAGATCAGCTCGGCCAAAAACGCCATGATCGGCCCCGAGGACATGCTCAAGAGCGCCGATAGCCCCAACGATAAAAAGGCCGCACAGGTCTACTTGGAGCTGGAGCGTCGCTTGCGCGCCGCCAATGCGATGGACTTCGACGACCTGCTCGTACGCGCGCTTGAGCTGCTGCGCACCCGCCCCGAGGTGCTCGATAAGTACCAAGAGCGCTTCCGCTACATTAGCGTCGACGAGTATCAGGACACCAACCACGTCCAGTACGAAATCGCCAACCTGCTGGCCGCCAAGTACCAAAACCTCATGGTCGTGGGCGACGATGACCAGTCCATTTACAGCTGGCGTGGCGCCGACATCACCAATATCCTGGACTTTGAGAAGGATTTTAAAAACTGCAAGACCGTCAAGCTGGAGCAGAACTATCGTTCCACGGGTCATATCCTGAACGCCGCCAACGCCGTGGTACGCCACAACTCGCAGCGCAAGGACAAGCGCCTGTTTACGGCCGAGGGCGATGGCGAGAAGATCCAGGCCTTCCAGGCGAGCGACGAGCGCGACGAGGGCCGCTGGATTGCCGGCGAGATCGAGAAGCTGCATGCCAAAGGCACGAGCTACGACGACATCGCCGTGTTCTATCGCACCAACGCCCAGTCGCGTATCCTCGAAGATATGTTCCTGCGCGCGGGCGTGCCCTACAAGATCGTGGGCGGCACGCGATTCTTCGACCGTGCCGAGATCCGTGATGTCATGGCCTACCTTAAGATGATCGTGAACCCGGCCGACGAGATGAGCGTCAAGCGCGTCATCAACACACCGCGCCGTGGCATCGGCTCCACCTCGATCCAAAAAATCGAGCAGCTGGCGCGCGACAACCGTTGCTCGTTCTTCCAGGCTTGCGAGATTGCGTGTGCCGAAACCGGCATGTTTAGCGCCAAGGTCCGCAATGGCCTGTCAAGCTTTGTGTCGCTGGTGCGCGAGGGCCGCCGCATGGACGGCGAGCTCAAGGACGTCGTCGAGATGATTGTCGATAAGACGGGTCTGCTGCAGGCGTTTCGCGCCGAGGGCACCATGGAGTCTGAGAGCCGTGCCGAGAACATCCAGGAATTCCTGGGCGTCGCTGCCGAATTTGAGGAGACGCACGAGGACATCGAGGGTACGCTCGAGAGCTTGGAAGAGCTGCGCGCAGCTGGTGTTGCCGACGTGCCTGCCGGCGCCGAGCCCGTCGTGGTGAGCGCGCCCGCGCCCGAACCGGGGCCATTTGCCCCGGCATCCTCGTTTGAGGCACTCGTCGGCGCGCGCGATGCCGCAGGTTCCAATCCGCTCGATAGCCTAGCCGCCCCGGCGCTCTCGCCGCAGGATGCCCTGGCCGCCGCCATCGCGGGCAACGCGTATGCCGCGCCGACGGGGATGCCGGCGGGTGCCGTGCATGCCGACGAGATTGAGCGCACCTACGGTCCGCTCACCTGTAAGGCGCTACCGGCACTCATGGAGTGGCTGGCCCTGCGCTCCGACTTGGATTCCCTGGCCGGCGAGACGCATGCCATCACCATGATGACCATCCACTCCGCCAAGGGCCTGGAGTTCCCGGCGGTGTTCGTGGCCGGCATGGAGGAGGGCATCTTCCCGCACGTGCACGACTTTGGCGGCAGCGATGACCCGGGTAAGCTCGAGGAGGAGCGTCGCCTGGCCTACGTCGCCATCACGCGTGCCCGTAAGCGCCTGTTCCTGACCTATGCGGCCACGCGTCGCACCTACGGCTCGACCTCTGCCAACCCGCGCTCGCGCTTCCTCAACGAGATTCCGTTTGAGGATATCGAGTTTAGCGGTATCGGTTCTGCCGGTTTTGAAGGCACGGGTTGGGAGAAGCGCGGCGACCGTCACGGCACCTTTGGCTCGGGCATGGGTTCGGATATGTACGGCGGCAAGGTATTTGGTTCGCATACGCGCTCGACTGGCGGTTCCGGTTCGCGCGGCGGATCGAGCTTTGACGATTTCTTTGGTGGCAGCAGCTACGGGACCGAGCGCCATCGTGGGGTCTCGCCCGACGCTGGCCGTGTTGCCTCGACCTTTGGCTCGGGCGCACCGCGAGCCAAAAAGCCCTCGTCCAAGGTGTCCCCGACGGTGGAGCGCAAGGTTGATCGCGCCAGCGCATCGCAGGACTTTGCCGCAGGCGATACCGTGAGCCACAAGACCTTTGGCACGGGTACCGTGATCTCGGTCGCCGGAGACATGATCGAGGTTCAATTCGAAAAGACCGGTCAGACCAAAAAGCTGATGAAGGGCTTCGCGCCGATCGTCAAGCTGTCGTGATCCTGGCGGACCTGGGCGGGCGTATAGGGCAACATCGCCTGCTCGGGCAGTCCTGCGCAAGACGGAGAGCACATTAAGTGCTCTCCTTTGCGTGCGGAACTCGCGATCGATGTTGCCCTATACGCCCGCCCAGGTCCTTGGGTAACGGTGCTTGCGAACGTCGCTCTGCTCGTTCGCTTTTTGATCTGGAGAGCCGGGTGGGCTGATAAATAGATATGGCAAGGGGCTCTCCCGCACATGGACGGGAGAGCCCCTTGTTGCGTTTGGGTTGTTGGTGCGACCTACAGGTGGCTGATGATCAGTTCCATCTTGCCTTCGAGGTCGATGGAGCTGACGGTGCTCGGGGCCAGCAGGTGGCTTCCCTTGTGGACGGGGTCGCCGCAGACGGTGCCTTCGCCGTCGATGACCGACAGGCACATGAAGGGCCAGCGCTGGTCGAGGGTCTTGCTGCCGTTGACGCGCACACGATCGACGGTGTAGCAGGGGTTGGACTCGAGCTCGGTCACGCCGTCCACCTCGGGCGCGGTCACCGTGCCGTCGGTCGGAGCCTGAGCATCAAAGTCGATGCAGTCGAGGCTCTGCTCAATGTGCAGCGGGCGCAGGTTGCCGTCAGTGCCGGGACGGTCGTAGTCGTACAGACGATACGTCACGTCGCTCGACTGCTGCGTCTCCAAAATGAGCGTGCCGGTCTTGATGGCGTGCACGGTACCGGAATCAATCTGGAAAAAGTCGCCCTTGTGAATCGGCAACACGTTGAGCATGTCGTCCCAACGTCCTTCCTCGATCATTTGTGCGGCCTCGGTGCGGTCTTTAGCACGCTGGCCGACGATGATCGTGGCGTCGGGCTCGCAGTCCAGCACATACCAACACTCGGTTTTGCCCAGGCTACCGTTCTCGTGCTCGGCAGCGTACTCGTCGTTGGGATGAATCTGGATCGAAAGGTCGTCCTTGGCGT
>CALINZ010000014.1 GCA_938045085.1 uncultured Collinsella sp.
AAGCGGTCGGCGGGGCCATTGTGGCTCTTGACAGCGGATTGGGTCATATGAGCGAAAACGCCCCTAGGCGAGCAAGGTGACGTGAAAGAGGAGGGAAGCGTACTTCGGTACGCGACCGACGATTGAACGTCAGATTGTCGCTCTGGGGCGTTTGGAGCGTCGAGCCGTTACGCGGTTTGGTAAAACCGCGTAACTTCTACAGCTGACGTAAGCCCTCTTCCAGGCCGGTCTTGCTGTCGGTCTTCTCGTCGCGCATCTTGATGACGCGGGCGGGGACACCGGCCACGACGGCGCCGGCGGGGACGTCCTCGACGCACACGGCACCGGCAGCCACGACAGCGCCCTTGCCCACGCGCACGCCCTCCAAGACCACGGCGTTGGCGCCGATCATGACATCGTCCTCGACGATGACGGGCGTGGCGCTGGCGGGCTCCACGACGCCTGCCAGCACGGTGCCGGCGCCGATGTGGCAGTTCTTACCCACGGTGGCGCGACCGCCCAGCACGGCGCCCATATCGATCATGGAACCCTCGCCGATAACGGAGCCGATGTTGATGATGGCGCCCATCATGATGACGGCACGGTCGCCAATCTCGACGCGGTCGCGGATGATCGCGCCCGGCTCGATGCGGGCGTTGATGCCCTTAAGGTCGAGCATGGGCACGGCGGAGTTGCGGCAATCGTTTTCAACGTCGTAGTAATCGATGGAGTCGGCGTTGGCGTCCAGGATGGCCTTAAGCTCATCCCAGTCGCCAAAGACGGTCTTGCCACGACGACCGCCGTAGACATGTGCGTTGCCCCAGGCAACCTTCATGCCCGGCTTCTCGCGCACGTACAGCTTGACGGGCGTCTTTTTGGGCGCGGTGGCGATGTAGTTGATAATCTCCTGTGCATCCATCTCGGCTGCGTTGCTCATTTGCTATCTCTCCTTTGGGTGGATTCGGTTGATACCCGGTTAGGCAAACATGACCTTGTCGAACGTATAGAAGCCGGGTTCGCGGGTGACGAGCTTCTGCGCGGCTGCCAAGGCGCCGTTGACAAAGATCTGACGGCTCGTGGCGCGGTGGGTGAGCGTGACCTCCTCGTCCTGGCCAAAGAAACTAACCTCGTGTACGCCGGCGACGGTGCCGCCGCGCAGCGAGTGCATTCCGATCTCCTTGGGGCCACGCGCGCCGCACATGCCCTCGCGGCCATAGACGGGGTGGTAGCCTGCCTCGGGTTCAGCTTCGACGACGGCGTCGAGCAGTAGCTTGGCGGTGCCGCTCGGGGCGTCGACCTTTTGGTTATGGTGCGTCTCGACGATTTCGCAGTCAAAGCCGGGCAGCTCGCGTGTAGCCTGCGCTACCAGATGGCGCAGGGCTGCGATACCGATGGAGTAATTGCCCGAGTGCATAACGCGGGTGTTCTGGCCCAGCTCACGCAGGCGGTCCATCTGCTCGGGGGTGTAGCCTGTGGTGCCTGAGACCAACGCCGCGCCCGTGCGCTCGACATAGGCGACGACGGCGTCGAAGGTCGCGACGTTCGAGAAGTCGATAATCACATCGGCAGCCGGTGCGTTCTCGAGCTCGCTCAAATCGAAGCCAATCTGGGCCACGAAATCAAAAACGGGCTGCCCGGCGGCATCGACAATGCTTTCGGCGGTGGTGCGGATGAGCGAGCCCATGCGGCCCGTTCCCATAATGACGGTCTTAATCAAGCAGACCAGCTCCCTTCAGAGCATCGGTAAGTGCGGATCGCGTGTCGTCTGCCATAGGGCACAGCGGCATACGGTAGTTTGCCTCGATCATGCCCATCTGGGCGTGCGCTTCCTTAACGGGGATGGGGTTGACCTCGCTAAAGAGGGCATTGATGAGCGGCTGACCGGCAATCTGGATATCGCGGGCGCGCTCCACGTCGCCGTCCAGATAGGCGCGGCACATGTCGTGCACGAGCTGCGGCTGAACATCGGCCCACACGCTGATGGTGCCCGAGGCGCCCAGGCTCATGAGCGGCACGGTAAGCGCGTCCTCGCCCGAGTACATGCGGAAGTCATCGGATAGCAGGTGGGCGATCTTGGCCGCGTAGGCGACGTTGCCCGAGGCCTCCTTGATGCCCATGATGTTGGGGTGCGCGGCCAAGCGCTCTACGTTGCGCTCGCTGATGCCGCAGCCACAGCGGCCAGGGATGTTGTACAGAATGCAGGGGATGTCCACGGCGTCGGCGACGGTCTTAAAGTGCTGATAGATACCCTCTTCGTTAGACTTGTTGTAGTAGGGGGTAATGAGCAGCAGACCATCGGCGCCCAAGCCCTGGTAGGTGAGCGACTTGGTGAGCATGGTCTGCGTGGAGTTGGAGCCCGAGCCGGCGATGACGGGGACGCGTCCTGCAACATGCTTGACCACGGCGGCGACGACGGAGTTGTCCTCGTCATCAGTCATCGTGGCACTCTCACCGGTGGTGCCTAGGGTGAGGATGGCGTCGGTGCCATTTTGCAAGTGGAAATCGATAAGGCGCTCGAGTGCGTCAAAGTCGACACTGCCGTCCTTTTTAAACGGCGTAACAAGGGCGACGATTGAGCCCTCAAGATTGCGGATGTCCATGTTCTTCTCCTTCGCGTCCGCGATCTGGATGCGTTTGTTCCATTGAGCTGCGACTGCTAGGCGCTCGTCTTGGGCGCGACGGCGAGCACTTTCGGCGCGCGACTTGGCCAGCAGCTCTCGGCCGCTCGGCAACACGTCGAGCGTGGCAAAATAATCGCCCGGGCGCTCGGCGCGGCGTATGAGGTCGGCCGAGCCATCGGGACGTAGCAGGACCTCGGCGGAGCGCAGCCGTCCGTTGTAGTTGTAGCCCATGGAGTAGCCATGCGCACCGGTATCGTGAATCACAAGCAGGTCGCCCATGTCGATATGCGGTAACTCGCGATCGATGGCGAACTTGTCGTTGTTCTCGCACAGATTGCCCGTAATGTCGTAC
>CALINZ010000015.1 GCA_938045085.1 uncultured Collinsella sp.
CACAGCCCGTGCACTTGGAGCGGTCCACGCGGGCGATGCCATCGACCAGCGCAATGGCGCCGTGGGGGCAGGCCGTGACGCAGGCGCCACAGCCAATGCAGCCTTCGCGGCAGCGGGCGTCGCCGCCCGCGGAAGCACAGCCGCTTCCGCAGGCAACGTAGGCCACATTATGTTGAATGGATTTGGCCATAAGAGACTCGCCTATTTCTTAAGAAGGTACGAATAGTTGTCGCGCACAGCCCTGATGGTCAGGCGGACGGCCCCGGGAAGACCGGTGTTGACGGCATCGACCGAGACGGTGCGGACCGTGCCGGCGACGCGAACCTTAAAGTGGTCCTCGTCCACGGCCAGGAAGCCCTCGTTCTCGGAGTTCTCCATGTCCTGCTCGCTCCAGAACAGGGTGAGCTTGTCCTTGTAGGGACGACCCTCCTGGTAAGGGCAGAACACGGCGCAGTTGCCGCACTCGTTGCACATGCCGTCGACATGGACGACCTGATGCTTGGCCAGGCCCGGCACCTTAATTGCCACGTTGGCGCGGTTGGGGCACACGTCGCAGCAGACCTCGCACACCGAGCCGCAGCCCAGGCAGCGGGTCTTGGTGCAGTTGCGCTTGTCGCGGCACAGCGACCCCTTGCGCTCGTAGCAGGTGTCCTCGCGGCCGGCCTGCTCGTTGCAGTCGGCGTACTTGTTAAAGTCCACACCGGCGATGGCACGGGCGACCTCGGCGGCGTCGGCAATAGCCTCGACCACGGTAGCAGGACCGCGGCGGCAGTCACCTGCAGCCCAAACGCCCTCGACGCCGGTGGAGGTGGCGGCAAGACGGCCGCGACGGTCGTGCTCGACGCCCGCGGCATCGTACAGGCTGGCATCGATGCCCTCGCCCACGGCGCAGATCACCGTGGTGGCGGAAAGCTCGACGGTCTCGCCCGTGGCGACGGGGCTGCGACGGCCGCTTGCATCCGGCTCGCCAAGCTCCATAACGTCGCAGGTCAGCACGGAGCCGTTGAGTGCCTTGGGCGCCAGCAGCTCGCAGAGCTCAACGCCGTCGGCAAGAGCAAGATCGAGCTCTTCCTCGTCGGCGGGCATCTGCTTCTTGGTGCGGCGATACACCAGGCGCACGTTCTTCACGCCAGCCAGACGCTTGGCCACGCGGGCCGCGTCCATGGCGGTGTTGCCGGCGCCAATGACCACGACGTCCTCGCCCAGCTCGAGTTTCTCGCCCTTCTTGGCGGCCTCGAGGAACTCCAGCACATCGAGCTCGGCACCCTCGCCCAGGCCCGCAGAGCCGGGCATCCAGGCACCGGTGGCCACGACCACGTCGGTAAAGCCCTGGTCCTTGAGCTCGTCAATGGAATCAACGCGAGCGTTGAGCTGCACCTTGGCGCCAAAGGCTAGGCAGAGCTCGGCATCGTGGGAGATATCGTCGCTCGCGATGCGGAACTCGGGAATCACGTGACGGACCACGCCGCCGAGAGAGTCGCGGGCCTCAAAGATGGTGACGGGCACGCCGGCACGCGTCAGGAAGAACGCCGTCGCCAGGCCGGCCGGGCCGCCGCCGATGACGGCAACGTTGCGCTCGCCGTCGTTTGCGATGGCCTGGGCACGCAGCTTGGGCAGCACGGCGGTCATGGCCTCGCGGGCGGCCTTGAGCTTGCTGGCGCGAATCTGGGCGCCCTCGGGCTCGTAGAACGCACGCTCGCAGGCACGGCCGCAGGGATGCGGGCAGATGGTGCCGGTAATGAACGGCAGAGCGTTGCGCTCGATGATGATGTTGAGCGCGTCCTCGTAGCGGCCCTCGTCAACAGCCGCCAGATAGGCGGGAATATCCTGCTGGATGGGGCAGCTCGTGCGGCACGGCGTGGTAAAGCAATCGGAAAGCGAGCTCTTGCCGGCGACCTTGCGGTCGGGCAGCGGACGCAGCGGCTTCTTGTAGAGCGGGTTGGTGAGTGAGTCGGTCTGGATCGCAGTCACAGCCTCGAGCGAGACGCCCGCGAACGGCTTGCCATCCAGGTCGGTAAACTCGCCGGCCATCTGGCTAAAGCGCTCGTAGCCACCAGGCTTGAGCACGTCGGTCGCCAGGGTGACGGGCCAAATGCCGGCATCGTACAGGGCGCGGATGTTGTAGACCGTGGCACCGCCGGAGTAGCTTATGCGCAGTTTGCCATCAAACTGCTCGGTAATGCGGCGGGCAGCCTCGATGGTCAGCGAGAACAGCGAACGGCCGGACATGTACATCTCGGTGGAGGGCAGCTCGTTCCTCGTCACGTCGACGGGGAACGTGTTGGTCAGCTTGACGCCAAACTCCAGGCCGCGCTCGGCGCACAGGGCAATCAGGCGCTCGAACATAGGCACGGCATCGGCCCACTGCAGGTCCTCGCGGAAGTGCGTGTCATCGAAGACGATGTAGTCAAAGCCCAGCTCGTTGAGGCGCTGGCGAGCAAACTCATAGCCCAGCAGCGTGGGGTTGCACTTGATGTAGGTGTTGAGACCCTTCTCGGTAATCAGATAGGTCGCGATGCGCTCGATCTCCGCCGGCGGGCAGCCATGCAGCGTGGACTCGGTAATGGAGTTGGAGACGCGCGCCGGGATGGACTCGACAAACGCGGCATCGACATGCTCAAACTTGTCCAGGTTAGCGAGCGCCCACGTGCGGCACTCGTTCCAAACCTCGGAGCCGCTGGCGTCCTTCATGCCCTCAATGTACGCATCGACCTTGGGGCTCTTGATGCCCTCGAGGTCATAACCCACGGACATGTTGAAGACAAAACCATCCGGGCTGCCCAGGCCGTACTCGCGAGCGATCAGGTGGCAGGCAAACCATGCCTTCACGTACTCGGCAAAGGCCTGCGGAACCTCGAGCTCGGTCGACCACTCGCAGTTGTAGCACTCGTCCTGCGCCACGATGCAGGGCTTGTTCACACACTTGGAGAGCTCCTCGCCGTCCATAACCTG
>CALINZ010000016.1 GCA_938045085.1 uncultured Collinsella sp.
TGCTCGTGCACGATATTTCTGGCGACTTCTATAACGTGGTGGGCCTACCCATCGCCCGCGTCGCGCGCGCGATTCAAAAACTCTCGTAATTGCATCTGGCGCTGGGTATCCCCCAGCGCCTACAATTTTGGCGTACCGTACGGATCCCGACCGGGCACAAGGCGCGGCGGAAAACCGATAGGAGTTAAACATGGATACACTGCTCGAGGCCATTGACGTCTGCGATGTCGATGGCTTTTGCTATGGCAACTATACGGACGAGGAGGCCGGCACCGGTTGCACCGTAATCGTGGCACCCGAGGGCGCCACCGGCGGCGTTGACGTTCGCGGCGGTGCTCCCGCTTCGCGCGAGACCGACCTGCTACGACCCGAGAACACCGTCGACAAGGTCCACGCCGTCTGCCTTTCGGGCGGATCGGCCTTTGGCCTCGAGGCCGCAAGCGGCGTCGCTCGCGAGCTTGAGAGCCGCGGCATCGGCCTTCCCGTCGGCCCCACGCAGGTGCCTATCGTGTGCTCCAGCTGTATCTTCGACCTTGCCTTTGGCGACCCCACCGTGCGCCCCGACATTGAGGCCGGCATCGCCGCCGTGCGCGAAGCACTCGACCACACCCCCACCAAGCTCGAACAGGGCAACGTAGGCGCCGGCACCGGCGCCACTGTAGGCAAGCTCATGGGGCCTGCCACCTGCATGAAGGCCGGCCTTGGAGCTGCTGCCGTGGCGCTCGGCCCCATCAAGGTGGGCGCCGTGGTCTCAGTCAACGCCTGCGGCAACGTTGTCGACCCCTTCACCGGCGAGTGGGTCGCCGGCATGCGCGCCGCAGCCGATAGCGACCAGATCGTCGACATGGAACTCGCAGCCTTTGCCGCCGCCGGATCCATGCAGATGCCGCTCGACCGCACCAACACCACCATCAGCTGCATCATCACCAACGTGGAACTCACTAAGGCACAAGCCACCAAGGTCTCCCAGATGGCCGCAGACGCCTACGCACACGCCATCCGCCCCACACACACCACCAACGACGGCGACACCATCTACACCCTCGCCAGCGGCAAACTGGGCGCCCAGGCAAGCGCCGCCGTTCCCCTAGACCTGCTGGGCATGCTCGCCGTAAGGGCCCTGGAAACCGCCATCGTAAACGGAGCCAAAACCGCCAAAACCTCCCACGGCATCCCCGGCGCCGCGAAGTAAACTAGCTCGTCCGGTTGTCCGGTGGGTCTTGGTTATGTTTGCTGCTCTACAGTCCTGGCTCGCACGAAGAGCACATTAAGTGCTCTTCGGCTCGTGCGGAACTCGCGACAAACATAACCAAGCCCCACCAGGCAACCTACCAACCAAGTCTTTTCAGCCCAGGCCCCTGTGTGCCGCGCGTCCAAGATCTTCAAATTCTGCTTGCTAACACAAAGCGAGACACAGCAGAGGACCCCTGGTCCTTAACTTGATACGAGTTCCGCACGCAAAGGAGGCGCCAGTGGCGCCTCCGTCTTGCGCAGGACTGTTCGAAGTAGCAAGTTAAGGACCAGGGGTCCCCGTTACCCGAGCGCTTCTGTGCTAGTTGAATTTGAAAATCTTTGAGGCAAGACGGTATAGGCCGAGTGTGGTTTTGTCACCGGCACGGCCGCGCAGGTTGGTGAAGAAGCCGACCACACCGTAGCGTGCACGACGATACATACGCTCGTCATAGGCTTTCAGATCAGTCCACAACGTCTTCAGGCGCTCGTCGGCACAATCCTCGTCGGAAAGCTTGGTAAGCACCGAGCAGATTGCCATCATCATGGTGAAATAGCCCATCATGTACGAGCGCAGACGCGACGACTCAACATCGCTGTACAGGTGGTACGACTCCATCATGATACGCGTAACACGGAACTGCTGGTCCAGACGCTTGACCATCGTTGCCTCGTTGACGCTCTGACCTTCGCGACCGATAAAGTAGCGGTAGAGGTCGATGTCGGCGTAGTACATGGTCTTGCAACGCGGCAGCGGCACGTAGGCGTAGATGTTGTCCACATAGAACGTGTGCGGCGGCATGGGAAGGTTGGACTCGCGCAGCACATCCGTGCGATAGCACAGGCTGTGCATGAGTAGGTTCTGGTCCAGGCGGAAATGACCGATCTGATCCCAAGAAAAGATCTTTTTGCGCGGCAGGGCAAATTTGTAGCCAATAGCGGTATGCGTCCCCTCGTAAACCTTCTCGTACACGTAGTTCGAGATAAACAGGTCAACGCGCTGGTCGCGCTCCTCAAAGCCACGCAGAATCGACAGCATGGTCGAAAGGGCAGCGCCGTCAAGCCAGTCGTCCGAGTCGACAACCTTGTAGTAGGTGCCCTGCGCCTCGCGCAGACCCGAAAGAACGGCAATACCGTGACCGCCATTCTCCTGGTGCACCGCGCGGATGATTCCAGGATAACGGGCCTCCCACTCGTCGGCCTTGGCGGCCGTCTCGTCCTTGGAGCCGTCGTCCACCACGATAATCTCGATATCGGTGGCGTAATTGCTCCCCTCCAAGATGGAGGTGATGCAATGGTCCATGTCCTTGGCGGCGTTATACGAGGGAATACCGAATGTTATGACTTTATGCATGGCAGGCGATAATCTCATCCGAAAGATCGAGGGCGGAATTGGTCACGGCGTCCATATCGTAGTAACGATACTCGGCCAGACGACCCACCGGGTGGAAGTTCGTCAGGTTCTGGACGCGCTCAAGATAGCGCTCATAGAGCTCACGGTTCTCGGGCTCAAGAATGGCGTAGTACGGCGTCTCGCCCGAGTCGGGCGTATAGGCCTTGGAGTACTCCTTCATGATGGTGGTCTTGCCGGGCAGGACCTGACCGGTCATGTTCTTGAACTCGGTGATGCGCGTGTAGTCCTCGCTCGTGGTGTAGTTGACGGTGCCCACGGGCTGGAACTGGTCCATATCGAGCGTCTCGAACTTCATATCGAGCGTGCGGTACGGCAACGCGCCCAAGTCGAGGTTGAACAGCTCATCGAGCGGACCTGTATAGACAATCTCGCCGCCGTAGACCTTACCGTCGACCTTGACGGTGGTCTCGTCGATCTCAAAAAGATCGCGGGCGTCCACGTCGCAGAACACGTCAATCAGGTCGTGGTCGAGCATGTGCTCAAAGAGCGCCGTGTAGCCCTCCTGCGGCATGCCCTGGAAGGGAGCTTGCGGGAAGTAGCGGTCATCATCGCCCACAAAGACGGGAACGCGGCCGGTGATCGAGGGGTCGATCTGATCGGGCGTCTGGCCCCACTGCTTCATGGTGTAATGCAAAAAGACGTTCTCGTAGACGTAATCGGCGACCTCGGCCAAGTCGGGGTCGTTCTTCTTACGCAGCTCCATAATGGGCACCTTGACATCCTTGCCAAAGGTCTCCACGAGCTTCTGATACAGCTCCTCGCCGCGCTCGTCACCAAAGGCGAGCTTGAGACTCGCATGGTTGAAGGGCACGGGCATAAGGGTACCGTTGATGTTGGCGAGCACCTTGTGCTGATAATCCGTCCACTTGGTAAAGCGCGACAGGAAATTGTGCACGCGCTCGTTAAAGGTGTGATAGATATGCGGACCGTACTCGTGGATCAGGATTCCGGCCTCGTCAGTGCAGTCATAGGCATTGCCCGCAATGTGGCTACGGCGCTCCAAAACGGCAACACGATAGCCGATGGTCTCGGCAAGACGGCGGGCACAAACGGCGCCGGCATATCCAGCACCGACGACAATCATGTCGTACGCGCCGGCGTTAAAGCCTTCAGGCAGGCCTGAGGTAATCTGCATCGATACTCCTTGTCAAAAGCCACGGGCTCGTTAGCTGGGCTTTTCTCGAACATTCTTCGAGACATATTTATCAGAGCGATTATAGCGCTAATGCGTCCTATAATGAGCTTGCCACACAAGGAAAGCTCAAGCACCGCGGCGTACATAATTGAAAGGTAAACCCGCTAGCAGCGGGTTTATTCGTGAACAGCCGGGCGCCTGGAGCTTAGCGAAACGCTTGTAAGGAGTAACATGAGCGATTTCCTTAACCGTATGAAGTCTGCCGCCAAGGCCGACCTTAAGACGATCGTCCTGCCCGAGGGCGAAGATCCGCGCACCATCGTCGCGGCCACCAAGATCATCGAGGAGGGCCTGGCAAAGATTGTCATCCTGGGCAACCCCGACGAGATCAACGTTCCCGGCGCCACCGTCATCGACCCGCGCAATGCCGAGAAGCACGAGGAGTACGCGCAGAAGTTTGCCGAGCTCCGCGCCAAGAAGGGCGTCACCATCGAGCAGGCTCGCGCCCAGGTGATGGACGCCACCTACTTTGGCACCATGATGGTCAAGATGGGCGATGCCGACGGCCTGGTCTCCGGTGCCTGCCACTCCACTGCCGACACTCTGCGCCCTGCGCTTCAGATCCTCAAGACCGCCCCGGGCACCAAGCTGGTCTCGGCCTTCTTCGTGATGTGCACCGATACCCCGCAGTTCGGCACCGACGGCACGCTGATCTTCGCCGACTGCGGCCTCAACATCAACCCGTCCTCCGACGAGCTCTCCGAGATCGCCATCGCCTCCGCTCACTCCTGGTCCACCTTCATGGGCAATGTTGAGCCGCACGTGGCCATGCTCTCCTACTCCACCATGGGCTCCGCTGGCGGCGAGGTCGCCAAGAAGGTCCAAGAGGCCGTGAAGTTCTGCAAGGAGAAGGCTCCCGAGCTCGCCATCGATGGCGACCTGCAGCTCGACGCCGCTATTGTCCCCACCGTCGCCCAGCTCAAGGCTCCCGGCTCCTCCGTCGCCGGTAAGGCCAACGTGCTCGTGTTCCCCGACCTCGAGGCCGGCAACATCGGCTACAAGCTGGTCCAGCGCTTCGCCGGCGCCGACGCTTACGGCCCCATCCTGCAGGGCATCGCCAAGCCGGTCAACGACCTGTCGCGCGGCTGCTCTGCCGACGACATCGTGGGTGTCGTGGCCATCACCGCCGTCCAGGCTCAGATGGCTGAGTAGCGTACGCACTCGCCCGAAGGCCGTACGGGCTAACCCCTGAAAACGTCCTCGACCAATGAAACGCCCCCGTTCTGCTCCTTCGGAGCTACGAACGGGGGCGTTTCTGGTCTGCGGATTGTTTTCAGGGGTTAGCCCGTACGGCCTTCTACCGCTACGTAGCAATTAGGGCATCTGGAGTGGACGGCGGCTTGGCTACGAGCTGAGGCTGAAGATCTGGATGGCCGGGTGCCGTTGCTGGGAGTGCAGGCGTTACTGGCGATGGTCACTTTGGGACTGGTATTTCCGCCTGCTAGCAAAAAGGCCTCCGGAGCTGTTGCTTTGGAGGCCTTTCGTTTACTTGCAAATGCGCGCGTTAGTTGTTCTTGGTCAGACGCTCGACGTCGTGGGCGATCATGTATTCCTCGTCGGTGGGGATGACCATGACCGTGACGGAGGAACCGGCGGCACTGATGACCTGCGGGCCATTGCCCACGGCCTCGCGGTTCTTGTTGTTGTCGATGCGCACGCCCAGCCACTCAAAGCAGTCGCAGAAGGCCTTGCGAATCGACCAGTCGTTCTCGCCAATGCCGGCGGTAAAGGTGATGGTGTCCACGCCCGCCATGGAGGCGATCATGGAACCGGCCTGCTGCATGGCCTTGTAGGCGAGCAGGCAGCGCTCGTCGCCCTCGGAGGCGCGCGTGCGGATGTCGCGGGCGTCGTTGGAGATACCCGAAATGGCAAGCAGGCCGGACTGCTTGTTCATCATGTCGTCGACTTCCTGGTAGCTGTAACCGCCCTCGCGCTGCAGGTAGCATACGGTAGCCGGGTCAATGGAACCGCAGCGGGTACCCATCATCAGACCGTCAAGCGGCGTGAGGCCCATCGTGGTGTCGCGGCACACGCCGTCCTCGATAGCAGCGAGCGAAGCACCGTTACCCAGATGGCACGAAAGCAGACGGTGGCAGCGCGAACCCAGGATCTCCTTGGCCATCACCCACTCATAGCGGTGGCTCGTGCCGTGGGCGCCGTACTTGCGCACGTGGTACTTGTCGCACACGTCCTTGGGCAGCGCGTAGGTATAGGCGACCTCGGGCATGGTCATATGGAACGAGGTATCGAAGACCGCCACGTTGGGCAGCTCCGGATACTTCTCACGGCAGTACTCAATCGCCGCGGCCTCGCCGTAGTTGTGCAGCGGGGCAAGTGGTGCCACCTCAAGAATCTTGGCCATAACCTCGTCGTCGACAACTGCGGAATCATCGAAGTGCCAGCCGCCCTGAACGATACGATGCCCAATACCATCAATCGTAAAGTCGGTCTTCTCGAGCTCCTCGAGCACACGAGCGATAGCAGAGCGATGATCGGGGAAAGGGACCTCCTCGGTCTGCTTGGCGCCACCGTTCTCGGAGTGGCCAAAGATGCCCATGTCCGAACCGATACGTTCGCAGTTGCCCTTGGCGAAAACCTCGCGGGTATCGGTATCCAAAAGCTGATATTTAAGGCTTGAGCTGCCGGCGTTGACAACAAGTACGTTCATGAGACTCCTTTGCAGTGCAATACGGTCGACGCAGACCCCTTAAGGCGGCCGCATTTTAATAAGAAGTTATCACAACTTGATAAATAGCTATCAGGCATATCGCCCAACGAGCACAAAAGAGGGGCCGAACGGCGCTCGGTCGTCCAGCCCCTCCCCTCTTGCAATTACTTGCCATTGACGATGCGCTCGACGTCGGAAGCGATCATGAACTCCTCGTCCGTGGGAATGACGAAGATCTTGACCTTGGAATCCTTGGCAGACAGGCACCAAGCGCCGTCACCACGCAGGGCGTTGCGGGCATGATCCATCTTGACGCCCATAAAGGCCAGACGATCGGCCACGCCAGCGCGAACGGCCGGAGCGTGCTCGCCGATGCCGGCAGTAAAGACCAGGGTGTCCATGCCGCACATGGAGGTGGCCATCTCGGCGGCCTTGGCGGCAATCTTGTAGACGAACATGTCGAAGGCGAGCTGAGCCTCGGGGTCGCCAGCGGCGGCGAGCTCCTCGACGTTGCGGCAGTCATTGGTCTTGCCGCCGGTCACAGCCAAAAGGCCAGACTTCTTGTTCATCATCTCGTCGACCTCGTCGAAGGTGTAGCCGCCTTCGCGCTGCAAGTAGCACACGGTAGCGGGGTCGATGGAACCGCAGCGGGTGCCCATCATGACACCGGCCAGAGGGCTCAGGCCCATGGAGGTGTCCATGCACTTGCCGTCCTCGATGGCGCACAGGGAAGCGCCGGAGCCGATATGGCACACGACGACCTTGCGGGCCTCGCCGTTGGTCATCTCTGCGACCTTCTTGGAGATGTAACGGTAGCTGGTGCCGTGGGCGCCGTACTTACGGATGTGCAGCTTGTCGCAAACATCCTTGGGCAGGGCGTAAGTCTTGGCGACCTCGGGCATGTTGAAGTGGAAAGCGGTGTCGTAGACCGTGACGTTGGGCAGGTCGGGATACTGCTCGAGGCAGTACTCGATAACGTTGGCCTCGGGGTTGTTGTGCAGCGGCGCCAGCGGGGCGACCTCGCGGATCTTGGCGAGAACGTCCTCGTCGACGAGGGAGGAGTCGCCAAAGTACCAACCGCCCTGAACGATGCGATGGCCAATACCCTCGATCTTGACGCCGTTGGCCTCGAGGTCCTTCAGGACGACCTCGATGGCGACCTTGTGGTCGGGGAACTCGATGTTCTCGGTCACCTTCTTGGAACCGTTGGCAGCGTGGGTGAAGGTACCGCCGGTAAAGCAGACGCGCTCGCAGGAGCCCTTTGCGGACACCTTGTGGGACTTGGTATCGATGACCTGATACTTAAGGGTCGAAGATCCTGCGTTGACGACCAGAACGTTCATGTGTCTCCCTACTAACAGGCGGTGTGGCGCCGCCAGGTTACATACGCTTCAATAATAAACCCAAACGCCCTCGCGCTCGGGTTTATTGGCGTTGATATATAAGTTATCGGTGCCTAAATACTCATGTCCTTTGGCTTGTAAGACGAAATAGCGCGGGAATATACACCAAAGAAGAAATCCCGAGCGCGACAAGCAATACGACTCGAATGCCCGCAGCGCTGCTCAACACAGCGTTGAGCAGATAGAAAAGAACAGCACCCACCGCCACCATCTGGCTTTGAACCGAAATCAATGAACAGCGCATCGAAGAATCAGCAGCATTTTGAA
The DNA here is from genome assembly GCA_938045085.1 of uncultured Collinsella sp. GTDB lineage: Bacteria > Actinomycetota > Coriobacteriia > Coriobacteriales > Coriobacteriaceae > Collinsella. Next base: position 8,178 of record CALINZ010000016.1, read on the forward strand.
AAATTGAGTATTTAATTGGAGCAAATAAAGAGTAAGCGACCGTCTGCAACACATAGAACACGGGCAACAGGTCAACCGGAATAAAAGGGGTTAAAAACAAAGCAGCTAGAATGAGACGGATGATGCCGCAAATACGCGCAAAAAGCCTCTTGTCGACATGAGCAATTACGCTGGGCACGATAAACCCTATGGAGGCGGAGACAAGGAGCTGGACCGCAATGGTCATGCCCGAAGCGACGGCACCCATTCCACGGGCTGCGAGCAGCAGTGAGAAAAAATCTTCCAGAGCGACAAAAGCAAATGCCTGAGAACAGTCCATGACGAACGCCGAGCGAAGCGTGCCATTGCCCGCAATGGCAGTCCAAATCATCCTCGGGCTAATTTGGCTCATAGAAGCCGCAGCGCTACCTTTCCCTTTCGTTTCGGGAATGCAGGCAACGACAAGTAACGTCAATACCATCGTAAAGATATC
>CALINZ010000017.1 GCA_938045085.1 uncultured Collinsella sp.
CTCCTTCGCCTAAACCTTTCCCATCGGGTACAATCCCTTCGGGTAACAACACCCGCCACCGACACATCCGGTGGCGGGTTCTTTTTTTGCTTCGCGCATGTAGGAAGGACATCATGGAAAGCCGCAAGCCGTATCTCGCCACCCTGCCCGGACTCATCCTGGGCTGTCTTGTTTGCTGTGCACTCTGGGGATCGGCCTTTCCCTGCATCAAGATCGGCTACGCACTCTTTGGTATCCCGGCGCACGATAGCGCTTCGCAGCTGCTCTTTGCAGGTTTACGCTTTACGCTTGCCGGCGTCCTGGTTATCGTTGGGATGAGCGCGGCCCAACGCCGCCCCCTCGTACCGCAAGCGCGCGACATCAAGCCCATCTTTGTCTTGTCGCTCTTCCAGACTATCGGGCAGTACTTCTTTTTCTACCTGGGACTCTCGCGCGCCAGTGCCATGTCGAGCTCCATCATCGAGGCCAGCGCCAACTTCCTCGCAATCCTCTTTGCCGCCCTGGCATTTCGCACCGAGAAGCTCAATACGGCCAAGGTGCTTGGCTGCGTGTTGGGCTTTGCCGGCGTCGCGCTTGTCAACCTTTCGGGCGCAGATGGCACCTTTGGCTTCACGCTCGATGGCGAGGGCTTTATCCTAGCCTCCACTGTCGCGGGCGCTCTTTCGACCTGCCTGATCGGCATCTTCTCGCGCAAGCACGACGGTGTTTTGCTTGCCGGCTGGCAGTTTTTAGTCGGCGGCCTGGTCCTCACCGCCATCGGCTTTTTGATGGGCGGCACATTGTCCCCCACCGAAGTCGCCCCCGCCATCGCGCTCATCATCTACATGGCGCTTATCTCCGCCGTCGCGTACTCGCTGTGGTCCCGCCTGCTCGCCGTCAACCCCGTCAGCCGCGTGTCGGTCTTTGGCTTTATGAACCCGGTCTTTGGCGTGCTGTTGAGCGCACTGCTGCTCGGCGAGGGCGCTGGCACGAACCCCGTTACCGTCATCGTTGCCCTGTTGTTGGTCTGCGGCGGCATCATCATCGTCAACAAACCCAAAAAAGCCTAGCGAGCTCACCTTTTTAGGGAGGGCGTTTGCACACTTTAGCTTAATGGAATACATCGATGAGCTGAGGGCCGCCACGCACGCAAGCGTGCGACCCTTTTCCTAGCGTATCTGGATGCCGGCTTTCTTTTTCTCGGCCTTGACGCGGTAGAGCTCCGCATCGGCAGCGCGAAGTAAGTCTTGCCAGGTATCAACACTATCGCCGACCCGCGCGCAACCGATGGACATCCGCAATGCATACGGCACCTCGGCATGCGCGAGCTCGTCGTTGATTGTCGCGCACAGATGCATGATATCCTGTTCCGCCGCTGCCTTTTGGAGCACCACGAACTCATCGCCACCATAACGCGCGATAAAGCCACCAGACGCCGAGCAAACCTCTTTGAGCGCAGCGGATATTACCTGAAGAGCATGGTCGCCCTCCACATGTCCATAGCGATCGTTAATCTGCTTAAAGCCGTCAGCGTCCATCATAAGCAGATATACATCTTCGGCCTGATCCACATTTGAAAAGAGCGACAGCATATAGGTCTCAAAACGGTTGCGGTTGTTGAGTCCAGTCAACGGGTCAGTCGAGATCAGTTGCTCCTGGCAGATGATATAGAGCAGCAACATGCTAATCATTATGCCGACACAAAGGCCAGGCACCGAGTATACGATCTGAAAGGTACCGCCCACCAGAGCGGGAACCGCAAAAAAGGCGAGGGTGCGATAAATGGCCTTCTTTTGCAGGCTTTCGACTTTTCGAGCCTGAATAAAGGCATGCAAGGACGTATATATGACGTAGCAGTAGCTAACGATAGGCTGAATCATATAAAGCGCTCCGCGACGATATACGCCCCGCGCATCGATATAGAACATAGCGTGCGTCCAGTAGCTGGTAAATGCCAGAACGACCACCAATGCGGTTGGCAACGTTAAAAGTACCACCCTATAGGGCGTGGTCAGGAGCCGTGAGCCCTGCATCGTCTCGGAATAGAAAAACCAAATGAGGCACGCGATGGCGAACAGCGAAAACGAAACCGCGTTGGAAATCCAGTTGGCCGTGATGCCTACAGGAGTGCTCACGCCGTCCGAGAGCGTCCAGATCATATCGAAGAAAATGTAGGCAGCAGACGTGTAGCCCAGCATGCTAAACAAAAGCTGCTGGGTGCTCGAGAACAGGGAGCGACGGCTTCGTACGGCAAGTCCGATAAGAATAATCATGCACAGCAGGAATATCTCGATCTTGAGTGCCTTTACCACTAGACGCCCTCCCTTCAATATCCAAGTGGCCAGAATCGCCCAATTCGAATCTGGGCAACAAACACCCCCTACTCCGCAGGGGTAAGGGGAATAATAGCAGAGCGACCGAACGTCACTGCAAGACAGCTCTCGTTCGGGCGCTCAAACGGCGCGAGTTGCACGCCGGAATCATTGATGGGTATCGATTGCTACTCGCCATCGATGTCGGTCGCGACAGCCTCTTCGATGGCCTCGACACCGGCAGGCGACAGGTCTTCCTTGCTCTGGCAGAACTTCTTATCGACCCAGCCGGTCAGAATCGGGGCCATGATTGCCGTGATGATGACGGCAGTGGCGATCTGCGCATACGCGGTGGGCGCAAGCTCGGCATAGCGCGGAGCGACCTCGGCGAGGGCGACCGGCGTGGTCATGGCCGTGCCGGCAATGGTGGAACATGCCACAGCCGCCTTACCATTGCCGCCACACAGGCGCTCGAAGGCAAAGGTAATGGGACCGACGATAAAGAGCGTGATGAGGCCCAGCAGGATGCCCGAAATGCCACCGGCGATGAAGCTCGAAAGGCTCATGGACGCACCGAGCTGAAAACCAATTACAGCGATCGCGGGATTGGCGCCGGGAACCAGCAGGTTCTTGATAAACGGGAACAAGTTGCCCAGGACCATGCCGATAACAAGCGGCAGGATGGATCCGATGATGGTGCCGACGGGGATGTTGGCGAGACCCGAAACACCAAGGATGATCATCGTGACGGCGGGGCCGGCCGTAAAGAACAGGATACCGACAGCGCCCTGCTCGGACTCATCGCCGAACTCGCCCATGATGCCCGTATAGAGCGCCATGTTGCAAAACGTAATGCCGCCGATGATGGAAACCGAGCTCAGGCCTAAAAAGTTATCGTTAAAGAAGTACGCGACGCCCAGACCCAGCGCGGCTGCCACTACAAGCTTAGGAATCAGCACGACGATGCCGGTCTTGATGGCGCCCGGCGTGGACTTAAAGCTGATGCCGGCGCCCACGAACAGCAAGATCGCGGCAACGATGGTGTTGGAGCCGCCGCGGCAGGCAGCCGTAAAGAAGCCGCCGACCTCAAAGACCTGCGGGCAGAAGGTATTGAGCAAAAGGCCGACGATCATCGGATAGATCATGATGTCGCCCGGGATGCGCGGTACCTTGAATTTCTTTTGCTCGCTGGCGGTCGCTTCCTGTGCCATGAAACCCCCATTTCCGCTGACGCAGAACAAAAGCCCACGTCACGCTTTGCTACAGTAAAGTTTGACCATGGTACCAGAAGAAGCAGACCGCCTCGGTGAGAAATTCGATTCGTTAGGCCGGGACGATAACGCGTCCTGCTCCTATACGAGGCTCAAAACGATATAGAACACGATGCCCGAAACGCAGCACCACAACATCGACTTTGTCTTGATTGCCACCGCCACGACGCCGGTGGCCGCAATCCAGGGAACCAAGGCAGGCCAGAATCCCGCGTCGAACGCGCCGGGGTTCACCAAGTCGTTGGCGACCAGCGCGGCAAAGGCAGCGGGCGGGATATAGCCCAGGGCCTCGGTAATGCGGGGCGACAGGGTCCGCCCGCGCAAGGCGAACGCCGGCGCGATGCGAAAGAACGCGATAGCAGCCCACGACGACAGCCACAGAACCAAGAACTCGTTAGCGGGCATCGCGGGCACCTCTTCCGTCAAATACAGCATCGCACGCCAGCGCAATGGCAATGCCGACCACGACGCTTGCCGGCACGGCAATATTCGCGAGGCCCAGGAACTTGCATACGGCGACGGACACCGCGCCCGAAACCGCCGCGACAACGTTACCGCGCGACAGCCGCTGCGAAAAGAGCAGGCAGATAAAGAGCGAGGTGCAGACAAAGGCTGCAATGGCGGTGGGAACATCGACAACGGCACCGACGATGGCGCCCGTCGTACACGAAACGCCCCATGTTGCGATGAGGATCACGTTGAGCACAAAGGACTCGAGCGGACCCCAATCCTCCCCTTCAACCAATTTGCCAAGCGAGATGCCATATGCCTCCTCGGTAAGTGTCGCGGCAACAGCCAGCGTCTGACGCTTCGAGGCACCCATCAGATGCGGTGCGATCGATGCCGAGTAAAGTGCAAAGCGCGAGGAGATTGCGGCGACGCTCGCGACGATCGATGCCGCAGGCACACCTGCCAGCCACAGATTGCAGATCATAAACTGCCCGCTGCCCGTCACGAACGTGCTGCTCAGAGCAAAAACCATCCAGGGTTCCATTCCCGTCTGCGCCATGATCATTCCGCACGGCGCGGCTATCGCAACATAGGTAAGCATCACCGGCCAGATGGTTTTAACGATTTTGAGCACCATAGCGTTCCTCGTCCCGACAAGCTTTCCGAGCCGCATTCAACGACGCGGCAGAATCATCACCCGGTGGCAATAAAGTTCGCCTACAATTGCCACCGGATCGAAAGACACAGAAAGACACAGCTTTTTAGGAAGTCATTATGACAGCTATCGATCGAACGACGGCAGTCGCGGCCTTCAAGACCTATACCGATGCTTACGATGCCGCCAATCCGCGTATCGCGCTCAAAATCGAGCATACGTACCACGTTGCCGAGGTATGCGATGCCGTGGCGCGCGAACAGGACTGGTCACCGCAGGACATTGACCTAGCGTGGCTTTGCGGCCTGCTACACGATATGGGCCGCTTTGAACAGTTGCGACGCTGGGACACGTTTAAGGATGCCGAGAGTATGAGCCATGCGGAGTTGGGCGTCGAGGTTCTCTTTGGCAAAAACCCTGCAGACGCGCCCGCGACAACAAGTATCCGCGACTTTATCGACGATCCGGCAGAAGACGAGCTCATCCGTGCAAGCATCGCCCACCACAGCGATTTTCGCCTACCCACGGAACTCGACACCCGCACGCGGAACTTCTGCGATATCGTGCGCGATGGCGACAAGATCGACATTATGCGCACCATCGCCGACAGCACCGTCGACACCATCCTCAAGGTTGATGAGGATACATTTCTTACCAGCCACTTCTCGGTACCGACGCTTGCCGCCTTTGACGAACACCGCTGCGTCGCACGCGACGAACGCGATGAGCCGGCCGACTACTTGGTGGGGCTCATCTGCTTTATGTTTGAGCTCGTCTATCCCGCAAGCCGCGCGCTGGCGCGCAAGCAGGGCGATATCTACCGCCTG
>CALINZ010000018.1 GCA_938045085.1 uncultured Collinsella sp.
CAAACCACGTGCGCCGCGAGTGCCCCGCCCCCACCGACAAGATCATCCTGCTGGGCGGCCGCACCGGCCGTGACGGCATCGGCGGTGCCACCGGCTCCTCCAAGACCCAGAACACCGAGTCCATCGAGACCTCGGGCGCCGAGGTCCAGAAGGGTAACGCCCCGGTCGAGCGTAAGCTGCAGCGCCTCTTCCGCCGCGGCGACGCCTGCCGCCTGGTCAAGCGCTGCAACGACTTTGGCGCCGGCGGCGTCTCGGTCGCCGTAGGCGAGCTTGCCGACGGCCTGTATGTCGACCTTGATACCGTGACCAAGAAGTACGACGGCCTGGACGGCACCGAGCTCGCTATTTCCGAGTCCCAGGAGCGTATGGCCTGCGCCGTCGCCGACAGTGACGTCGAGGAGTTCATGGGCTACGCCGCCGAGGAGAACCTGGAGGCGACCGTTATCGCCGAGGTTACCGCCGAGCCGCGCATGCGCATGGCTTGGAACGGTGTCGCCATCGTCGACCTATCCCGCGAGTTCCTCAACTCCAACGGCGCGCCCAAGCACCAGGTCGCCCACGTGTGCGCCCGCAGCGTGTGGCAGCCCAGCTGGGCCGGCACCACGCTTGCCGAGCGCATGACCTCGCTTGTCACCGACCTCAACGTTGCCTCCAACAAGGGCCTTTCCGAGCGCTTCGACTCCACCATCGGTGCCGCAACCGTGCTTATGCCTTTTGGCGGCAAGACGCAGCTCACCCCGAGCTCTGCCATGGTCGCCAAGTTCCCCGTGGACGGCGAGACCACCACGGCAAGCGCCATGGCATGGGGTTTCAACCCCTACCTGATGGAAGCCGACCAGTTTGCCGGCGCCTACCTGTCCGTGGTCGAGTCCATCGCCAAGCTCGTGGCTGCCGGCTTTGAGCACAAGCGCGCCTATCTCTCCTTCCAGGAGTACTTCGAGCGTCTGCGCACCGAGGCCGAGCGCTGGGGCAAGCCCACGGCAGCCGTCCTGGGCGCCCTCATGGCCCAAGTCGACCTAGGTGCCGGCGCCATCGGTGGCAAGGATTCCATGAGCGGCTCGTTTGAGGACGAGGCCGGCGAGCTCAACGTTCCGCCGACTCTGATCAGCTTCGCTGTGGCCGTGGGCCGCGCGGCGCGCGCCGTCTCCCCTGAGTTCAAGGGCCTGACGCACCGCGTCGTCCGCATCGCCCCCGCCACCTATGGCGAGGACTACCGCCCCGATGCTCAGCAGCTGCTCGCCGCGTTTGACGCCGTCGAGGCGCTCACTGCTACCGGCGACGCCCTGGCCGTCTCCACGCCCGGCTACGGCTGCGGCGCCGAGAGCCTCTTTAAGATGTGCGTCGGTAACCAGATCGGTATCGAGCTTGCCGAGGATGTAGACGTGGAGAGCCTCTTCACCCCGCTCTACGGCAGCTTTATCGTCGAGCTCGCCGAGGACGCCGAGCTGCCCGAGGTCGCCGACGGCGTTGTTCTCGAGCCCCTGGGCACCACCGTCGAGGGCTATGTCATCGACACCGGCTCCGAGGTCATCGAGCTCGCCGAGCTCCAGGAGGCCTGGGAGAGCGGCATCGAGGGCGTCTTCGCCTACCGCAGCGCCGGCGAGACCCCCGAGGTCGAGACCATCGACTTCCGCGCCAAGGATATCCACGTGTACGGCGGCGCCAAGATCGCCCGCCCGCGCGTGATCATCCCCGTGTTCCCCGGTAACAACTGCGAGTACGACAGCGCCCGCGCCTTCCGTGCCGCCGGTGCCGAGGCCGACACCTTCGTGATCAACAACCTCACGCCCGAGGCCGTCGCCGAGAGCACCCACGAGCTCGCCCGCCGTATTCGCCAGAGCCAGATCGTCATGATCCCCGGCGGCTTCTCGGGCGGCGACGAGCCCGATGGCTCCGCCAAGTTCATCACGGCGTTCTTCCGCGCTCCCGAGGTCACCGAGGCAGTCCGCGACCTGCTCAAGGCCCGCGATGGCCTGATGCTGGGCATCTGCAACGGCTTCCAGGCCCTGATCAAGCTCGGCCTGGTGCCCTACGGCGACATCGTCGATGCCACGCCCGATGCGCCCACGTTGACGTTCAACACCATCGGTCGCCATCAGAGCCGCCTGGTGCGCACCCGCATCTCGTCCAACCTGTCCCCGTGGCTGTCGCAGTGCAGCCTGGACGACCCCTACACCGTCGCCATCAGCCACGGCGAGGGCCGCTTTGTCGCCAATGACGAAGTGCTCGCCCAGCTGATCGCCAACGGCCAGGTCGCCACGCAGTACGTGGGCGAGGACGGCAAGCCCAGCATGGATCTCTCCGTCAACCCCAACGGCTCCGCACTCGCCATCGAGGGCATCACGAGCCCCGACGGCCGCGTCCTGGGCAAGATGGGTCATGCCGAGCGCCGCGGCGACA
>CALINZ010000019.1 GCA_938045085.1 uncultured Collinsella sp.
GGCAGTGTCTGCGAGCTTTGCGGGCTCGAAGTTCTGGGTGAGCATGGGCTCGAGGAACAGCGAGAACGCGTGGATATAGGTGGCGAGCTGGTAGTCCTTGAGATAGTCGAGAACCTGGTCGAGACGCCTTTTCACGTCGTCTCGCACCTCGATGAACCCTTTCTTTTTCAGGTCCGCCTGCGCCTGCGAGCGGAAGAGTTCCATGTCACGCGTGGACGCGTGCTCGATGTCGAGCACCTTCATATGGGCGTTGGCCATGTAGGTGGCGTCGCCGCAGTTGAAGCTGTAACCGTTGAGGATATCTGCGAGCGTCTTGAGATCGCCACGCATGTTGGCCTTGTCGCGCTGACGCATGTACTCGAACATTTCGTCGACGGACTCCTGGATGGAGTCGAGCTTTTGGTTTATCTGCGCGATTGCGGCTGCCATGAACAACGACGTTGGATCGTAAGGCACCTGCGTGACGCTTGTGGCGATGTCGCCCTCGACTACGTGGAGGCGCGCCTGCCCGAAACCCTTGGCCGCATCGCGGTAGGACCCCATGAGGCCGCTGCCGTCCTTGAACGATTGAAGTATCGATGGGTCAAGCGGATTGCCAAACTTGTCGGTTGGCCGGAGCAGCATAGGCACACTCACCGTATTGGTGACGGTGCGGAATGTCGAGGGAAGTGAGGCGAGCGCTATGCCGAGCTGGGGGACTCGTTCGAGCGGGAGCTTGATGGCGCCGGAGACGTCCGCCCGCTCCTGAGTGAGCGCGAGGTGGATTTTGGTGGATGCGAGTTGTTTTGCCACGAGTTCCTCTCGGCCGTCATCCGCCGAGGGTTTGGTCTCGTTGTCTGCCATAGCGTGCTCCTTGCTTACGTTGATAGTCGTGGGCATTATCTCACCGTTGAGCGGCCTGCTGGGACGGGACGGACTAGTGGCGGTTCGAGGACGATTAGTGGACGAAGCACGTCAGCCTTGCTGGCTTTCCTACGGACTGGGCCGACCTGCGGGCGTTTTATACCTCGATCATGGACGTGGGCAGCCACGGGTGCGTCTCTTTGGGTGACGCGGCAACGTGGTTTGATATCGAGTTCGACGAGTCGACGTGCCACGCCCACAGTGCCCTAGCCGATGCCCGCGTGACCGCCAAACTACTCAAACAAGTGATGAACGGGGACTATCACGTGAGTCCGCACGCCCAGGAGATCCGCCAGCGATGGGGGATGGGCGAGTGCGTTCAAACACGCCTTTCCAGCAAGTGCCCTGAGCTGAGTGATCTGCTGCTGCAGCTGAAGTTGGAGGGGAGGTAAGGAGATGTGCTGAGAACGGTGGTCGAGTGTTGGATATACCTTGGCATCAAGGCCAATTTGATAGATCAACGCATGCAGATAGGCTGCCTACCGATAGTCCCAGGAATGACCTTCGATTCAAGTCGCCAGGTTTCAAGCTGTATATCATTTGGAACATCTGAACGGCTGGCTGGCTTGGAGGGTTCACGGCTGTAGCGTGCCGTGAGTGAGTTCGGCTCTCGCTTTAACTTGGGGCCTCGCTGATTTCTCATGCGTGACGTTTAGAATCTGATGCAAATTAAAGGCCGTATGCTCTTTTGCGGGACATGTTGTTGAACGACCGGCTCCATAAACCTGTAGCAGCTTCTCAGGGCAGATGAAAAGGGGCTAAAAACTGCTTATCTTGTTCGTGATATACGATGCTATTCTGCCAGGACTAACAACTTTCTCAAGGACGTTCCGGATCGCATTCGCGATTTGAGTTATCGACTGGACCTTGCAGACCTCGAGCGGGAGAGCTTGGATGAAACCCTCGGCAAAGTTTTGGGGCGGTAGCCACATTGCGGGCCCTTATTGTCTAACCTAGCTCGTCAAGCAGAGAGGGGTTTGCGTCTATATCCATGCCAAGGGCTTCTGCGACAGATTGCGCAACCGCAAAGGCCATCTTGGGAGGAACGGCGTTTCCAATTTGCCGATAGCGGGAGCATTGCGAACCATACCAAGGCATATCCCTCGGGAAGGTCTGTATGGTGGCGGCTTCCTGGACCGAGATGCGGCGAAGGCGAGGAGGAACGCTATCGGCTACTTTCCCGCCTTTCTGAAGCTCTTCGTGGTATTTCTCGACCCATTGGGTCGCTCCGGTTTCGAGCGTCTCTTGATCGACAATCGGCGTTCTGTTCCCGCCCATTGAGGCGGGAAGCGTCGGCGCGGGCTTGTCCATGTCCATCGGGCGGCCTTGGCCGTTGAACAGCATGCCTGCAAACGGCGACGGGCGGAGCACGGGGCTTTTTGCCGTAGTTACCTTCGCCTTGCAAGTCTGATCATTGCCCGGCTCGCCGAGAGGAGGCAGCCCGCGCAGGGCGTCGGCCACACCCACCCATTCCTTGACTGTCGGCTGCGGGTAGTTGTACTCGATGCAGGGGTCCTTGATCCCGACAAGGAACATGCGCTCTCTGGTCTGCGGGACGCCGTAATTGGCACTGTTCAGCACCTCAAGGTTGGTTTTGTAGCCAATCTCTTCCGCCTTCTTGCGGATGTCGGCAATAGTTCCAGCCCAGCGTTTGTTCTTGGCGAGTGCCTTGACGTTCTCCATCACGAACGCTTGGGGCTGGACCCTCTCGACCATGCCGAGGAAGTCGAAGACGTGACGCGAGCGGGGGTCGTTCGGGTCCATCTTCCCCGCGACCGAGAAGCCCTGACAGGGCGGTCCTCCAATGACTAGCTCCGCCGAACCCCTTCCGGGCAGTTCCTCAACTTCCCTAATATCTCCCGTGACTATCCTGTGGCTCAGTGTTTTGCCGGTCTTCTTCGAGATCGCGTCCATCGCGGCAGCGTAGGTTTTCATGGCGTCCGGGTTGATATCGTTCGCAAATACGGGGGTGAACCCGGCGGCGATGAAGCCGAGGTCGAGACCGCCCGCTCCCGAATAAAGGCTGACGAAACGCTTCATTAAAGCAATCCTCCTGAATAGTAGAGCTCATTCCAATATGGAATGAGCTCATGAGATGATATCATATACAAGCATGGGTTGCTGCCGGAAGGGGGCGTTTATGGAAGACTTCAATCTTTCTCTCGGGAGACTTATCGCTAAATGGCGGAGACGCTCCGGGATGTCACAGGCGGCGCTCGCTGAGGCAACGGGATGCCAGCAAGCGTCGATTTCGAAACTGGAAAGCGGCTCCAAGCGCATAACTGTCTCTGAGCTTTCTCAAGTGCTTTGTGCCTGCGGATTAACCTTCAGTGCGGTAAGCGACGATCTTGATGGCCTTATCGCTTATGAGCCTCAACCTTTATGGGAGCGTGTAAATGAGTAGCAGTGCAAACATTTCTGAAATATGCGAAGCGCTTCTGGCGGCGTCCCTGCCTATAGATCCGAACTCGATGGAAAGCGCCGCGATTCAGGTTGCGGACTATTACGAGAACGGCCCTGAGGAATCCAGGATTCCC
>CALINZ010000020.1 GCA_938045085.1 uncultured Collinsella sp.
GTGTACTGGTTCATAACCGAGATCGGCACGTCGCCCACCGTCTGCCACACCAGGTCCAGCACGCGACACGAATCGTCTGCATGCCCCGGAAGCACCAGGTGACGCACGATCATGCCACGCTTCATAAGCCCGTCCTCGTCCACCAACTCTCCCCCGCGGCGCTCGATCTCGCGCGCCATCTGGGCCAGACCCGACACGGCCACACGCGGGTAATCCTTTATATGGGAGAGCGACTGCGCAAGCCCGGCATCGGCATATTTAAAGTCGGTGAGCCACACATCGACCAGGTCGCCCAGCGCCGCCACGGCACTCGCGCGCTCGTAACCACTCGTGTTGTAGACGATTGGGATAACCAGTCCGCGCGCCCGTGCCGCGGCAATCGCGGCAGGCAACAGGTGCGCATAGTGCGTCGCCGTCACCAAATTGATGTTGTTGGCACCCTGGTCCTGCAGTTCCAGCATAATCTCGACCAGGCGCTCAGGCGAAATCTCAAGGCCAAAATTGCCGGTCGAGATCTCGTGGTTCTGGCAGTAGATACATTTGAGCGAGCAGCCGCTAAAGAAGATCGTGCCCGAACCGGCCTCGCCCGAGATAGGCGGCTCCTCCCACATATGAAGCGCGGCGCGGGCCACCTTGAGCGTGTCGTTAGCACCGCAGACGCCGTGCGCGCCCTCATCGCGCGCCGCACCGCAACGGCGCGGACACAAATGGCAGGCGGGCGAAAAAAGTTCGGTCAACGACGTCGGCATAAAACCATGCTCCAAAACAACGATTCAGCAGCTCAAACGTAAAGGGATCAACCCTACAGACGGCTCGAGCCCAAGGCGCCGTAATCGTCCGACACGATTTTTGTAATGTCAAGACTGGAATCAATAAAGTGCCGCTTTATGATGTAGGTATTCCGCCCCCCGCGGAGCAACTGGGTGAACCGTCGCGTTTATTTAGGGAGCCCACACAGTCGTACCTAGTACAGGTATCCTTCGTTGTTAAGGACGCTGGAACAGTCGATGAGGGCACCCACCTGTTTTAGGTGGGTTCATTTTCGTAACGTGGGGGGTGGTTTTCTTTTGCCGAAAATCACCATTACAGTCCATATGGATCCCCGCCGGCATCCCGACAAGCCATCGACAACATCCCAATATCTGGTAAGCGCGTGATTATCGCTGCGTGCAATTCCATGCACCCCCCTTGGTCGAGTATTATGGTTCGGCTATGCCCTTTGCGCATGGCGTTCTTCTGACCTTTTCCTTCGACGCTTGGCGGTTTTTAGATTCATGGCTTCATCCCCGAGCTACATACCGTACCTATGCGTGGCAGCGGCGGCCTTTATCACGACCTTCCTCGCGGTGCCCCTGGTCAAGCGCTTGGCAATTAAGCTCGATGCCGTCGACTATCCTTCTAAGCGCCGCATCAACACCAAGCCCATCCCGCGTTTGGGCGGAACGGCGGTGTTTTTGGGCCTGGTCGTTGCCTGCATTGTGCAAATCCTAGGCACCTGGCACCTAGGCTGGCCACCCGTCCTGGTGCCGCACCCGCGCCTTCACATTAGCTATCCCATGCTGGCGCTCTCCTTTACCGTCATCTTTGCGACCGGCGCTATCGACGACGTCTTCCAGCTCAAGCCCAAGCAAAAGCTGGCCGGACAAGTCCTCGCCGCGCTTATCGCCTGTATCGGCGGCCTAAAAATCGGCGTCATCGTCAACCCGTTTGCCCCCGGCGAAATCATGCTCGGATGGCTCGCCTACCCCATCACCGTGATCTATCTGGTGGCATTCACCAACATCATCAACCTCATCGACGGCCTCGACGGCTTGGCCACGGGCATCTGCGGCATCGCCTCGTTCACCATGTTTTCGATGGCCGTTCTCTCGGGCCGTATCGACGCCGCTGCGCTCTCCATTGCGCTCTTTGGCGCCTGTCTGGCCTTTTTGCGCTACAACTTCAACCCCGCAAGCATCTTCTTGGGCGACTCGGGGTCGTTGCTTCTGGGCTTTGCACTGGGCTCCATCTCGCTGCTCAACGTGAGCCGCACCGCCGCACTCACCTCGCTTATCATCCCGCTCATCGTTGCCGGCGTGCCCATCATCGACACGTTTAGCGCCATCGTGCGCCGCAGGCGCGCCCACATTAGCATCGGGCAGGCCGACAAGGGCCACATCCACCACCGCCTGATCCAAGAAGGCTACAACCAAAAACAGGCCGTGCTGCTCATCTATGCCTGGTGCATCATGCTTTCGGCCGGAGCCGCCGCGATTAACCAGGTCGAAGTGCCCATGCGTGTGCTCATCTTTACCGTGCTCGCCATTGGCTCGGCGGCCTTCGCCAAGCACCTGCACCTGTTTGAACCCGTGCTACGCCACCATTACAACAAGCGCACGCACGAGGACGAGCTCGTCACCCCCGACGACCCCGCCTTTAAGCAGGAGGAGCAGGCAGCCGAGGAGCGCAAAGAAGAGCGCCACCACAAGCTCTAGGGCAAGCTGCCGAGGATGTGCCAAGGCACCGTTAGCCAAGCACGGCCGCGCCACACCCATCGCACATGCCGCACCACGCGCGTCCCTCTCCCGCCCCTCGCCTACTTACGCACCACCCCTCCAATAAACGCGTTATCATCTTGACCCATGAACATACGTAAGGAGCAATCATGCCAAACGAGAACAGCTACGAAGTCGCGCTGCAAAAGAGCAACGCCATTCGCGAGGGCCTGGCCAAGACGCCCGAGAAGTTCACCATGCTCACCGGCGACCGCCCCACCGGCCGTCTGCACCTGGGCCACTACTTCGGCACCCTCAAGGGCCGTGTTGAGCTGCAGAACATGGGCGCCAAGACCAACGTGCTCATCGCCGACTACCAGGTCATCACCGATCGCGACACGACCGAGCACATCCAGGACAACGTGTACAACATGGTCATGGACTACCTTGCCTGCGGCATCGACCCCGACAAGACCATGATCTACGCTCACTCCGCCGTGCCCGCCGCCAACCAGCTCATGCTGCCGTTCCTGTCGCTGGTCTCCGAGGCCGAGCTGGCGCGCAATCCCACGGTCAAGGCCGAGATGGAGGCCTCGGGCCACGAGCTTACCGGCCTTCTGCTCACCTACCCGGTGCACCAGGCCTGCGACATTCTGTTCTGCAAGGGCAACGTGGTGCCGGTCGGTCGCGACCAGCTGCCGCACATCGAGCTCACCCGCACCATCGCCCGCCGCTTTAACAACCGCTACGGCAAGGTATTTCCCGAGGTCGACGCATTGCTGTCCGAGACCCCGCTGCTTCCCGGCCTTGACGGTCGCAAGATGAGCAAGAGCTACGGCAACGCCATCAATATCTCGATGACCGCCGAGGAGACGGCCAAACGCATCAAGAAGAGCCAGACCGACTCCGAGCGCATGATCACGTTCGATCCCGAGAACCGCCCCGGCGTGTCTGGCCTGCTTTCGACAGCCGCCATCTGCACCGGTCGCTCCGAGGTCGAGATTGCCGAGGAGATCGGCATGGGCGGCTCCGGCCAGCTCAAGAAGTACGTGACCGAGGCCGTCAACGAGTACTTCGCACCGATCCGCGAGCGTCGCCAGCGCTACGAGAACGATCTGGACTATGTGAAGGACGTCCTGCACGAGGGCAACCGTCGCGCCAACGAGATCGCCGATCAGACCCTGGCAGAGGTTCAGGACGCCATGGGTATGGTGTACTAGACCGATCTGCTGGCTTGAGCTTTCGATTGCTTTAGGGCGGGCGCTACGGCGTCCGCCTTTTTTGGAGCCGGACCGCTTCGGCTCCGTCCATCGCACCCCCTCGACAAACAGGAACAGGCCCGCCGGCAGCTAGTTGCCAGCGGGCCTGTTCCCGAAGTACACCGTTGAATCGCACAGAGGGGAGGAATGCGAATCAAACTCAACAGGGCAGGCTTTTTCATCGCCTATTGCCTGCTCCGTTGCTGAAACCAATATAGTTCACCGTGGTTTACTTTCTGACGGCAAAGTACGCCACCACACCTTCTCCATAAGTTAGCTCTGGTAAACCTACAGCGTAAAACCACCACAAAGGGGACAGGCGCCTTTGTGGTGGTATTCGCCACGGCAGAACCGCTAGAGCCCGGCAGGCCAGCGACAGGCGGCCAAGTCGACGTGCATGTCGTCCTTAAACGCCACACCCTCCCCTAGCAAAAGCTCACGTTGAGCATCGGGACCGCCAAAAGCGAAGCCCTCGCATATGCGCCCGTCGGCAAACACCACGCGGTGACAGGGAATCTCGCCGGGGCGCGGATTACTATGCAGGGCATACCCCACGTACCGCGCACTTCGTGGACGACCGGCAAGCAGCGCCACCTGACCATACGTGGCGACCATCCCCTCGGGGATCTGCTCGACCACCTCGTACACCCGTTCAAAAAAGCCCTCAGACGCCATTGCGTGCTCCTTTCAACCGAACCCAGCATAAACCACCACAAAGGTACCTGTCCCCTTTGTGGTGGTTTTGACCGGAAAGCTAGTTGGCGGGGCGGAAGAAGGCTACGGCTACAGCGCCGGGGCCCACGTGGGTGCCGATGGTGGCGCCGATAGTGTGGATGGGCAGCTCACCCTCGGCATGGCCGGCCCACAACGCGGCACTGTCCTCGATATACTTCTTGAGCACCGCATCCGAAAGACCCGTATAGCCGAGCGCCAGCGGCATGGAAAAGTCGATGCCGCCCGCCTTTTCGACCTTTTGGTTCAGCAGGTTGCGGCCGTTCTTGGAACCGCGCGCCTTGCCCAGCTGCACGATAAGGCCGTCCTCGACAGCCACCACGGGCTTTACGTTGAGCAGCGTGCCCACGGCGCCGGCCGCAGCAGACAGGCGACCGCCGCGCACCAGGTACTCCAGCGTCTCGAGCAGGCCGATGACGACCACACGGTCGCGCACGGCCTCGACCGCTGCCGCGATCTGAGCTGCACTGTGGCCCTCGTCCACCAAGCGCAGCGCGTACTCGACCAGGACGCGCTCGCCCAGGGTGACGTTGTTGCTGTCTACCACGAACACGTCGCCACCTGGCGCCTCGGCAAGTGCGGTACGGGCACTCTGATTGGTGCCTGATAGCTTAGCGCCCACGGTAATAATCACCGCCTCGTCGCCGGCCTCGCGCGCTTCGGCAATCGCCTGCGAAAACGCGTACGGGTTGACCTGGCCGGTCTTGGGCAGCTCATCGCGCTCCACGAGCATCTCGTAAAAGCGCTGGTGATCGATGTCGATGCCATCCATGTACACATCGGTGCCAAAGGTGACGGACAGCGGCAAAACGGCCAGTGCTGGGTGCTCGGCCGGCGACATATCGCTTGCGGAATCGGTAATAATGCGGACGGACATAGCGAATCCTTTCTTGCGCAGGTCCCGCGCAGGGAATTTTGACAGCAAGGCCCCGGCACGGTATACGCGCTCAAACGGGACGATACAATTGTTGGCTGAAAGCTAGCGCCAGCGCGGCTCTAGATCTCGCGTAGAGTGTTGAGAATCGTACGCAGCGACGCGTACATCTGCTCACGCTGCTCCACGCCCATGGCCTTACCGGTGGTGTCGAGCACTTCGCGAATGATGCGATCGGCCTCGCTCATGCTCTCGCCGCCCAGGGCAGTCAGGCGCACCGGGGCACGGTACTTGACGGCCGCATCACCCGAATCATCGACCTCGACGTAGCCGCCCTCCTCCAGGTGTGCCAGTGTGCGCGAAACGGCGGCACGGGTAACGCCGGCCATGCGGGCGAGGTCGGCGCCAGTCAGGCCGTCCTTGCTGCGCTCGAGATAGTACAGGCACATGACGTCGGAGCCCTTGAGGCCCAGCCTTGCACCTTCGGACGTCTTGATGCGCTGAATCTCCTTGTAGAGGCCGCTGATCAGTCCGACAAAGTCCTCAAAACGTGTCTCGTCGCTCTGCTGCATGGGAGACGACCGCCTTTCGCTTGCATAATGCTAACGGGTAAACATCTTAGTCGCATAAGGCGACACCCGTACCCAAATACCCCATTTGTTAACCCATCAACATAAAAACCACCACAAAGGGGACAGGCACCTTTGTGGTGGTTTGGGGCATCAATAGGTTCTAGGCGCCGCTACAGTTCCACGCAAGGATTGTCGCGGGTCACAAGCGTCTTAATGACAACCGTCGCTCCCAGATAGCGCTCAAGCAGCTCGGCTAAGCGATCGATCGCAGCCTGGCAATCCCCCATCCGCTCGGGCTCCACGCACTCAATCGCCAGGAACGCATCGGCCGAATCATCGGACAGCGCCGTGCGAACGCCGTCGCGCCAGTTCCAGCAGCGGCACACAGCGCCCGCATCGTCGATGTAGGCGAGCTCGCCGGGCAGCGTCGGATCGTCCGCCTCCTCGCCAAGCGGCAAGAACGCATCGCCACCGTCGGTCACCTTCAGGCGAAGGTCCCCCTCGATCGCATGCAGATCCTCGCCTCCCACGGGCAGCGCGTAGGTCAGCGACACCGTGTTGTAAATATCCACCGCGGGCGTAATGTGGCCCACCGGCTTGCCTTTGAGCACGCGTTTGAGCAAGTTCTCGATCGAGCAGCGCGCGCCTTTCTTGGTCTTGAACAGACGATAGGCCTCGCGCCATGCCTTGACCGGTGCGTTCTCGCTGATAGTGTCGCTGGTCAGATGACGCTCCGCATCGATATTGGCGCGGTCGAGCAACGCCGCAATCGCATCCACGTCCTCTTGAGGAATCTGAGCCGTGGGCTTCATGCCCTCCACGACCACAACACCGACCGCTGCCTGCGGAAACAGCTCCCAGAATGAATCCTCGGCAATAAAGCTCTTCATACGCTCTCCCTTCATTGTGCGCGCCCGAGTGAGGGCGCCTAAACAAAAAGCGCCCTTACAACGGCCACCTTCAAAGTCCTACGGTGCCGTCACAAGAACGCTTGCGCTGTCCCCATCCGGAGAAGGGGACGATATGTCAGGCGTATTGTAACCCGAGTCATCCACACGAGCAAAACCACCACAAAGGTGCCTGTCCCCTTTGTGGTGGATATGGACTCACGGCGAAGCTAGTGGCGGAGTCCCAGCAGGCCGCGGCCGCGATGACGGGCCTCGGCGGACACCTGGGCGTGCGGGCCGGCGGCTTTGACGGACTCGGGCAGGTGCGAGTACTTCTTCTCGAAGTTCTCCTCGAACATCACCGCCAGGTTGTGCGCGGCCTCGTCGTAGCGCGCGGTGCTCTGCCAGTATTGGCGCGGCACCAGGATGCCATCGGGCACGCCGTGGCACGTCGTGGGAATGTCGACGTTAAAGATGTCGTCGTGCACGAACTCGCTATCCTCGATGGTGCCGTCGAGGGCGCGTGCGACCAGCGAGCGCGTGTAGGCAAGCTCGATGCGATGGCCCACGCCGTAGCCACCGCCAATCCAGCCGGTGTTGACCAGGTACACGCGTGTGCGGCCGTCGGCAATGCGCTCGCCAAGCATCTTGGCGTAAACCATGGGGTCGAGCGGCATAAACGGCTCGCCGAACAGCGAAGAGAACGTGGGCGTGGGCTCGGTGACGCCGACCTCGGTGCCGGGAATCTTAGCCGTAAAGCCCGTCACAAAGTGGTACATGGCGGCGTCGGCCGTCAGGCGCGAGATGGGCGGCAGCACGCCAAAAGCGTCGCAAGTCAGGAACAGCACGACACTCGGAGTGGTGCCCATGCCCTTAGTCCACGCGTTAGGAATGTGCTCCACGGGATAGGCCACGCGCGTGTTGTGCGTGATCGAGATGTCGTCGTAGTTGGGCTTGCGGTTCTCGTCGAGCACCACGTTTTCGCAAATGGCGCCAAAACGGACGGCGTTGAAGATCTCGGGCTCGTGGAAGGCGTCCAGACCCTCGCATTTTGCGTAGCAGCCACCCTCGATGTTGAAGATGCCCATGTCGGACCAACCGTGCTCGTCGTCGCCGATCAGCAGGCGCGTGGGATTGGCCGAAAGCGTGGTCTTGCCCGTGCCGGACAGGCCAAAGAACACGGCGGTCTCGTGCGTGACGGGATCCATGCTGGCCGAGCAATGCATGGGCAGCACGTCGTCCTCGACAGGCAGCAGGTAGTTCATGACACTGAAGATGGACTTTTTGATTTCGCCGGAGTAGCCGGTACCCGCGACCAAAATCACGCGCTCCTGGAAGTTGATGACCACGGCGGCGCTGGAGTTGAGGCCCTTGATGGCAGGGTCGCACTGGTAGCCGGGTGCCGCGAGCACGCAGAAGTCGGGCTCGCCGGTGCGCGCGATTTCACGGGCGAGCGGACGGGCGAGCATTTGCTTAATGAAGAGTGCCTGGCTGGCACGCTCGCAGGCAACAAGCAGGCGACGCGTGTGGTTGCGGTCGGCGCCCGCCATGCCGCGCGTGACGAACACGTCGCGCTCGTTGAGATAGTCGACGATGCCGGCCTTGATGGCCTCATAGCTCTCGACGGACAGCGGGCGGTTGACCGCACCCCAGGCGATCTTGTCGTGAACATCGGGGGTGTCAACGATAAAACGATCGTTGGGCGAACGACCAGTGCGCTCCCCCGTCTCGATCACCAGCGCGCCGTTGGATGCCATGCGGCCTTCTTCGCGGCGGATGGCGTGCTCGACGAGCTCCGCGGCGGGTAGATCGACCAGCAGACGGGGTTGATTCTCGGCGGGATCTTCAACGAGCGTAATACCAAAGTTGGACAAAACTTCTGCAGGGGTAACACCAGGCATGGGGCCTCCTTTAAAAACGCGACACGTGGACGCGACGCGCACTTTACTCACGTAAAGCCCGTTGTACCCGATATGCAAAAACGTTTTTGCGGCAAGGGCGGCAAGCCCGCCCAACGGTCAAAAATCGCAGGCAAGCGGCCTGGTCATTGGGGGCAAATTTAAACGACTAGTCGTTGGGGGCACTCTTGAACAGGCAACATTCAAGGAATGTCCCCGGATGCCGGCACTTAGGGACGTTCCCAAAGTGCCGGCACATAAGGAACGTCCCTAAGTGCCGACTACAGCGGCAGGCCTTGGCCGAGCATGGCTATGGCGCTCATCAGGACCAGCATGCCGGCAGCGTAGGGCAGCACCGCGCCTAGGAGCTCGGCATCCTTACCGCGCACGTGCACGGCGGCAAGACCAATGGCGAGTGTCTGCGGCGAGATCATCTTACCGGCGGCGACGCCCAGGGCGTTCAACGCGACCATCCAGCAGTCGCTCACACCCAGCGCAGTGGCAGCCTGGCTCTGAATGGGGCCAAACAGCATGCCCGAAGATGTGCCCGAACCGGTCACGAACGCACCGACCGCACCGATCCACGGAGCCAGAATCGGGTACAGGCCGCCGGCGACCGCAATGCAAAACGCACTGATCGACGAAATCATGCCGGCATAGCCCATCACCTTGGCGCAGCCCAGTACCGAAAGCATCGTGATCACCGTCGGCGTCATCTGCTTCACAGTCGCGGCCAGCACCTCGCCCATCATTCGCGGCGAAGCACCCTGAATGGCACCGCCGACAAACGCCGCCAGGAAAATCCAGACGCCCGGCGTGTTAATCCACGAAAACGTAAGCGTACTGGGATTCTCACCGCAATACACCTGCACGTGGCTCGCAAACGGCGCGAGCGCGGCATGTACAGCGGGCACCAGGTTAGACGTGCCCAGCAGCAACACAAAGATCAGGATGAAGCACGACCAGGCCGAAAGCGCCGACTTAACGGTGAGCTTCTCCCCCGCCTCGATATTCATGTGGAAGCGCGCATCCAGGTGGCCGGACTTCTCGGCACGCATGGCAAGCGCGGCGGTCAGCGCAAGCGACACGATGGAGCCTACGACCACGGCCAGCTCGGGACCCACAAACATGGCAACGACCAGAGCCGCGCCGACAAACGACACGCCGGAGAGCAACGCCACGCCGGCAACACCGTGCAGGCGCTCGCCCACACTCGCGGCATTGCCCTGGTCATCGGCAACACGGCCCGCAACCAGCACAATAAATAGCGGCATCACCACAAAGAACGGTGCGAGCTGCACCAGCTGGACGGTCGCCAGGTGCAGGGAATCCAGACCCACCAGGTCGGCAACGGACACCGTGGGGATGCCGATGGAGCCGTAGGGCGTGGGCACGCCGTTGGCCAGCAGGCAGATGAGCACGGCAGGCACGGCCTCAAAGCCCAGGCCCGCGAGCATGCCGGCGGGAATGGCGACAGCGGTACCGAAGCCGGCCATGCCCTCCATAAAGCCACCGAAGCACCAAGCCACGAGCAGCGCCAGCAGACGGCGGTCGCTGCTGATGGAGGTGATCATGCTGCCGATCACCTCCATGGCGCCCGTACGAACGCACAGGTTATACGTGAACACCGCGGCGATGATCACCAGGACGATGGGCCACAGAGCCATCAAAAAACCTTCGAGCGAGGCGGTCGCGATCTGCGCTGCCGGCAGGTGCCACCATGCGAAGGCAAGCAAGCACGAAAGGACAAACGATCCGATAGCGGCCTTCCAAGCTGGCCATTTAAAGCACAGCAGCATCACGACCAGCCAAATAATCGGCACAAGAGCCAGTAAGAATGCGGCGACGTCCATAGGTAGAAGCTCCTTGGTGCCGCGTGGGCGGCATCGGGGGGTGTCACAAAACTTCAACAGGATACCGCACACTTACCGACAAATTACAGCCGCCTGCCGAAAATATTGAACAATCCGTTCAAAAACACGAGCGAACACCGTCGCGTCTATACTAGAGCGCAGCAATAGAAAGGACTCCGCCTTGAGCATCACGCCCCTCGATAGCATCCGCCGCGCCATCGCCCGTCACAACGGCGTCGCCGACCCCACCGTATCGGGCGGGGCACCCAGCCAGGGCGGTCGCATCGAGAACGGCCTGTTCCCGGCCTCGCACACCGCCGAGGAGCTCGCTCGCATCCAGGAGCTGAGCCAGCGCAACGCCGGCGGGCCCGATAGCAGCCAAGCCACACGTCGCCGGCGCGAACGCGATCGGGAGCCCGGCCCCGTTCGCCGCATGGTCAACGCTTGGTGGAACCGTCTGCTCGGCGCCGTCTACGGCGGCGGCTTCTCCATGCAGGAAGCGGAATACGAGGAGCACGCCACCAGTCGTGACTATCTTTGGAACACCCTCGGCACCGCCGTGTGGGGTCTGGCGTTTCCGTTGCTCACCATCGTGTCTACGCAGCTCGTGGGCGCCGAAGAAGCCGGCAAGTTCTCCATCGCCTTTGTCACCGGCACGCTCATCATGATCGCGTGCAACTACGGCGTGCGCAATTTCCAGGTCTCGGACATCGACGAAAAGACGTCCTTTGCCTCCTACCAGCTCAACCGCTGGCTTTGCGGAGCGCTCGCCCTAGGCTGCGGCCTCATGTACAGCAGCGCCCGCGGCTATGACACGCAGATGGCGACGATCGGCCTGGGCGTCTACCTGTATAAGGTCATCGACGGCGTCGCCGACGTGTACGAAGGCCGCCTGCAGCAGGCCGACAAGCTCTACCTGGCTGGCATGAGCCAAACGCTACGCTCCGTCGGCGTCATCGCTGTCTTCAGCGTG
>CALINZ010000021.1 GCA_938045085.1 uncultured Collinsella sp.
ATCCTGGTTATGGTCGCGCTCGTGATTGTACTCAACCTGGTTCGCAGCCGTACCGGTCGTGCCATTATTGCCGTACGCGACAACAAGATCGCTGCCGAGTCCGTGGGCATCTCCGTCACCCAGTACCGCATGATCGCCTTCGTGGTTTCCGCCGCCCTCGCCGGTGCTGCCGGAGCCCTTTTCGGCGGTAACTTCTCGCAGCTTTCCGCCACTAAGTTCGACTTCAACACGTCGATCCTCATTCTGGTGTTCGTGGTCCTGGGCGGCCTGGGCAACATGCGCGGTTCCGTTATCGCGGCGGCGCTGCTCACGGTGCTCCCCGAGCTGCTCCGTCAGTTCTCGGACTACCGCATGCTCATCTACGCCATCGTGTTGATTATGGTCATGGTCTTTACTAACAACCCGCAGCTCAAGGCGTTCTTCGCACGCATTAAGGACCGCTTTGCTTCCAAGAAGGAGGTGGCAGCCGATGCCCAGTAAGTTTGAGTTCAACAAGGGCAAGATGGTCCCGTATCCTTCTGGCGCCATCGTTCCCGACCGCGACCTGGGTCAGCGCCCGGCGCTCGAGTGCATCCACCTGGGCATTGAATTCGGCGGCCTTAAGGCAGTCGACGACTTTAGCCTGACCATCGGCAAGACTGAGATTGCCGGTCTCATCGGCCCCAACGGTGCCGGCAAGACTACGGTCTTCAACCTGCTCACCAAGGTGTACCAACCCACGCACGGCACCATCCTGCTCGACGGTGAGGACACTTCGGGCAAGTCGGTCTACCAGGTCAACCGCATGGGTATTGCCCGTACGTTCCAGAACATTCGCCTGTTCAACACCATGACGGTGGAGGACAACGTTAAGGTCGGCCTGCACAACCAGGAGCGCTACTCCGGTTTTGAGGGTGTGCTGCGCCTGCCGACGTATTGGAAGCACGAGAAGGCCGCCCACGAGCGCGCCATGGAGCTGCTGTCCATTTTTGACATGGAGCACCTGGCAAATGAGCAGGCCGGATCGCTGCCTTACGGCGCCCAGCGTCGTCTGGAAATCGTTCGCGCGCTTGCCACCAACCCCAAGCTGCTGTTGCTCGACGAACCTGCCGCCGGCATGAACCCGTCCGAGACCGCAGAGCTCATGGCGAACATCGTCAAGATTCGCGACACCTTTGGCATTGCCATCATGCTTATCGAGCATGATATGTCGCTCGTTATGAACATCTGCGAGGGCATCTGCGTGCTTAACTTTGGCAAGGTCATCGCCAAGGGCACGGCAGAGGAAATCCAGAACAATGACGCCGTTATCGAGGCGTATCTGGGTAAGCAGGATAAGGGGGAGAACTAAATGGCAGAGCCGATGCTTTCCGTCTACAACATCAACGTCTGGTACGGCGCCATCCACGCCATCAAGGACATCTCCTTTAACGTTAATGAGGGCGAGATCGTGGCCTTGATTGGTGCCAACGGTGCCGGCAAGTCCACGACGCTCAAGACCGTCTCGGGCCTGCTACGCTCCAAGACCGGCTCCATCAAGTTTATGGGCGAGGACATTACCCATACGCCCGCTGATAAGCTGGTTGGTAAGGGCCTGGCTCAAGTTCCCGAGGGTCGTCGCGCCTTTTTGCAGATGACGGTCGAGGAGAACCTGGAGATGGGTGCCTATACGCAGCCCAAGTCCACGGTGGCTCCGGGCCTGGAGCGCGTCTACGAGCAGTTCCCGCGCCTGAAGGAACGTCGTCGCCAGGTCGCCGGTACCCTTTCAGGCGGCGAGCAGCAGATGCTCGTTATGGGGCGCGCCCTTATGAGTAACCCCAAACTGCTTATGCTCGACGAACCTTCCATGGGTCTGGCGCCGATTCTGATCGAACAGATCTTCCAGATTGTCGAGGACCTGCACAAGGCCGGCACCACGGTGCTTCTGGTCGAGCAAAACGCGCAGATGGCGCTTTCCATTGCCACACGCGGTTACGTGCTCGAGACCGGCAAGGTCACCATGACCGGCACGGGCCAAGAGCTCCTGCATGACGACAACGTCCGCAAAGCCTACCTCGGAGGCTAACCAACCTAACAAAAGGGGCGCTGACTATCTCAGTCAGCGCCCCTTTTTAAGTTGCGGTGAAATAGGGACTGAATACGGGCTCCAGAGGCCAAAAGAGTCCCTATTCCACCGCAACTTCATGGGGATGTGTGACAATGCCCGTCGGAAAACATCTGCTGTCTTTGGGGGTCTATCTATGCTGTACGAGTTTTGTGCCGAGAACTTTGAGCGGGTGCCGGCGGCTATCGATGCCGGTGCAAGGCGTATCGAGCTGTGCGACAACCTTGCCGTTGGTGGCACCACGCCTTCGGCCGGCGTTATCAGCGCTACGACCAACTATGCACACGAGCACGATGCGCGGGTGATGTGCATGATTCGCCCGCGTGGCGGCGACTTTCACTACAACCAGGACGAGTTGCGTATGATGGAGATGGACCTGGGCCTTGCCGTGAGCGCCGGCGTTGACGGCTTGGTCTTTGGCTGCTGCAAGCCCTGCGCTGGCGGATGGGCACTCGACGAGCTTACGTTGGGCGCTCTCGTGATGGCCGCGGGCTGCGCGACCGAGGAATGCAAGCGTGAGCCCATCGACATCACCTTCCACATGGCGTTTGATCAGCTCTCGCCCGAGGCTCAGCTCGACGCGATTGACATACTCGCCGACTGCGGCATCACACGCATCCTGACGCATGGTGGCGCTGCCGGTACGCCGATCGAGGACAACTTCGAAAACCTGGCCCGCTTGATCGAGTATGCGGGCGACCGCTTGACCATCCTTCCCGGCGGCGGCATTTCCACGGTCAACCGCGATACCGTGGCGGCGGCACTGGGCGCCTCCGAGCTCCATGGCACCAAGATTGTGCCGCTGGAGGTATAACCCGTGACGCTGGTATTTGACGTTCAGCAGGCGAACGGTAAGCCCGACGACAACCGTCGTCCCGGCACCGCGTGCCCCTTTTGCGATACCGAAGGGCTCACCGACATCATTCGCCGTGATGGCGATTGCATTTGGCTCGAGAATAAGTTCAAGACCCTGCGCGCCACCCGTCAAACCGTGCTGATCGAGTCGGCCGATCACGATGCCGACCTGGTGACCTATGAGCCGGATGAACTCCACCATGTGATGCGGTTTGCCCTGGGTTGCTGGCAGCAGATGATCGATTCACAGCAGTATCGAAGCGTGCTCATGTACAAGAACAAGGGTCCGCTCTCGGGCGGTAGCCTCGTTCATCCGCACATGCAGATTGTGGGTTTGGAGCAGGAAGACGGCTATGCTTCGCTGGCTTCCGCCAATTTCGAAGGCATCAATGTCTGGCAACAGGGGAGGATCTCGGCCAACATCTCAACCGAACCGATCATGGGGTTCTTTGAGATCAACGTTTCAGCCCCGCAGGGAATCGCTGCCAGCGATGACACGAGAGACCAAGCCGAGGCGGATCTCTTCGCCGATGCGATCCAGGTAGCTCTGCGCTATATTCTGAACGAGCACCACGGTGGTCGCGCAGAGTCGTACAACCTGTTCTTCTATCACCTGGGCGGTCGGACCATTGCCAAGGCGCTGCCACGTTGGGTGGTTTCGCCCTACTTTGTCGGCTATCGTTTGGCCCAGGTCAATGCTGAGACAACGCTCGATATCGATGCTGAGCGCCTGCGTGCGCATCTGGAAACGCTCGTATAGCAAGACTAACACCCGCGTAGTGCGGACAGTCTAGCGTGCCATGGCGTCGCGGCCGGCTTCGACGCGCTTGCGCTGGGCGGCGCGCTCCTCGCCGGTCAGACGCTCAAAGAGATGTCCGATAAGCGAGGCGAGTACCTGCTGAAACAGCGTTCCGCACATGACGGGAAACACGACTTCGCCCGGAAAGTACTGCGTGGCGATGACGGCGCCCGAAGAGATGTTACGCATGCCGCAGGTAAAGCACATGGTGGTCGTCTCGCTATATGGCAGATGCAGCGTATGGGCGACCAGAAAACCGAAGACAAAGCCACTGATGGCGAAGACCAAAATAAAGAGGGCGACTTCCAAGCGCACCGCGTTCATGTGCAGCACGTACTCGCTCATGGCGGTGGAGTTGGAGGCGATAACGCCCATCATCATGAATTTGCAGGCGGGCGAGAGCACGGGGGAGAGTTTTTCGTGCCCCCATCCGCGCGTGAGCTCGTTGATCACGATGCCGAGCACGGCGGGGATGGCGATCATAAAGGCCATGTCTTGCATCATGCTCGGCACATCGATCGAGACGGTGGCGCCCAGCAGGAGCTTGAGCGTGAGCGGAATCGTCACAGGGGAGATAACCGAGGACGTCAGGATGATGGTGAGCGCGAGCGGGCCGTTGCCGCCGAACATGCTGATCCACATAAATGCGGTGACGGCCACGGGCACGCTGTACTCGAGCACGATGCCGCAGACAAGGTTGGGGTTGGAGCCAAAGAACAGCGATCCCATGGCATACGCCGCGATGGGGATGAGCACGGCCGAGACAAATAACGCCAAAATCAGGTGCAGGGGACGGCGGAACACCTCGGCTACCTGGTGGAAGGTGTTGCTGAGCGCACCCTGAAACGTCATAAAGGCAAACAGGGTGGGAACGATGGGCTTGAGAACGCCGATCTGCTGAGGAAAGAGCACGCCGAGCGCCACGCAAATCGGAACGATGATTTGCATGTGCCCCGCGAGAAACTTGCCCAGTCCAACCCATTGCTTCATATGCTCTTGTGACTCCCTTTGCTCGTGAATCCGTTTTGAATGGATATGCTAGACGCTTGCATGTGTCCTTGCGTCAGAAACGCTCGATTATTTCGAGGGTATTACCGGCATCGTTTACCGAAACCGCGGCGTGCTGCGGCGATTTGCGTCCGCGCCGCACGGTATAATAAATCCGTTCAACAGATCTGCCTGCCGAAGCGGGCATACACAGAGGACTCATCGCTATGAACCGTGAGAGGTATCGCGGCGACCTGCCCCTATCGGGGGTGGGTGCCTATGTCATCGCTTAAGACGACGCATCGCTGGGCGGTCGCTCAGCAAAATCCCGAGCTCGAAAAGGAGCTTTCGGCTGGTCTGGGCATTCCCGGTCTGGTGGCGCGCATTATGGTCGCGCACGGCATTGGCTCCATCAAAGAGGGCCAATTGTTTTTGACGCCTTCGCTCGATCGCGACTGGGCCGACCCACTCATTATCCCGGGCATGTCGGTCGTTGCCGACCGCGTCGAGCGTGCTATTCGCAACCACGAGCACATTGCAGTCTTTGGCGATTTTGACGTTGACGGTATTACGTCGACCTGCCTGTTGACCGAGGCGCTGCGCACGTTTGGCGCCGATGTCACGCCGTTTATTCCGCATCGCTTTGATGAGGGCTACGGTCTTTCGCGCGCGGCGCTCGACCGCGTTAACGAGCTCGCTCGCCCCCAGCTGATCGTGACCGTCGATAACGGCATTGCCGCCAAGGAAGAGGTTTCCTACCTGGAGAGCCTGGGGATCGATTTGGTGGTCACGGACCATCACGAGCCCTCCGACCAGGTGCCGCAGGGTGTGCCCCTGACTGACCCCAAGCTCGAGGACGAGGGCCCCTCGCGTGAGCTTGCCGGTGCTGGTGTGGCGCTCAAGCTGGTGCAAGTCCTGGGTGAGCGCCTGGGCAAGCCGTCGTATTGGCGTTCGCTAATCGAGGTCGCGGCGCTGGGCACCGTGTCCGACATGATGCCGCTCACGCCCGAGAACCGCGCGCTGGTTGCCGAGGGCATCCAGCAGATGCGCGTAACCGCTCGCCCCGGCTATATCGCGCTTGCCGCGCTCGCCAAGGCGGACCTTTCGAGCATTACGGCGGATGGCCTGTCATTCTCGCTCATTCCCCGCTTAAACGCTGCCGGTCGCATGGCCGATCCCAAGCTGGCGCTCGACCTGCTGCTTGCCCGCGATCCCATCGAAGCAAGCGCACTGGCGGCTGAGCTCGAGGAAATCAACCGCCAGCGCCGTGAGATCGAGGCGGAGCTCACGCGCGATGCCATGGCAAAGGTCGAGGAGACCTATGACGGCGGACGCGCGATCGTCGTGGGCGGCGAAGGCTGGCACGAGGGCGTCAAGGGCATCGTGGCAAGCCGTCTGACCAACCGCTACCACGTGCCGGCGCTGCTGTTCTCGATCGAGGACGGTATCGCGCGCGGCTCTGGTCGCTCGGTGGGCAAAGTTAACCTGTTTGACGCCATCGAGCGCTGTTCCGACCTGATGATTCGTCGCGGCGGACATGCCGGTGCGGTGGGTGTGACCATCGAGGCATCCAAGCTCGATGAGTTCCGCCGTCGCCTTTCCGCCGTGTTGTCCGAGCTTCCCGCCGAGGACTTTGAGGACACCGACGAGGTTGCCGCCACGGTCGACCTTTCCGAATTGAATATCGAGACCATCGAGCAGATTTCCCGCCTTGAGCCGTTTGGCCAGGGTAATAAGGTGCCACTGCTGGCTGCCGAGGGCGTGACGATGTGTGATCGCGCCGTGGTGGGTAAGACCGGCGAGCACATGCGCTTCGTGGCGACGGATGGCGCCGCGAGTGTGCCGGCCATCATGTTTCGTGTGCCGCAGATCGACAAGCTTATCAATTGCGACAGCGCCGTCGACTTGGTGTTCGAGGCTGTTGCCGAGCATTGGCAGGGTCGTGTGAAGCCCAAGCTCATGGTCAAGGATGTTCTGGTCCGCGATACCACGCTGCCCAGCGTCGACGATCCGGCATGCGAGCTTCGTCGTGGCGTGCAGCCGGCGGATTCCGGCCTGCGCCTGGAGTCGCGCAAGCGCGAGACGCTCGCCCAGCTTTCTTATACCGAGCTGACACGCTCGCTTATCCATAGCTTTATCGGCTCGAACCAGCCACACCGCGCGCAGGTCGAGGCGCTCGACGCCTTGGCCGATCACCAAAGTGTTCTGGCCGTTATGGGAACGGGGCGCGGCAAGTCGCTCATCTTCCATGTGCATGCCGCGCGCGAGGCGGTCCTTCGCGGGCGTGCGAGCATCTTTGTCTATCCGCTGCGTGCGCTCGTTGCCGACCAGGCCTATCACCTCTCGTCGACGATGGCAGCGCTTGGCATTGGCGTCGGCGTGCTGACCGGCGAGACCGTGGAGGCCGCACGCGATGACGTGTTCGCCGGTCTAGCTTCGGGCCGCACCGGTATCGTGCTCACGACGCCCGAGTTCCTGTCTATCCACCGTGACCGCTTCGCGCGTTCGGGCCGCATCGGCTTTGTCGTTATCGATGAGGCGCACCACGCCGGCCTTGCCAAGGGCGGCGACCGCAGCGCCTATCTTGACATGCCCGATATCCTCAAAGCCCTGGGCGACCCGGTCGTTATGGCTGCGACGGCCACCGCGACGGCTCCGGTCGTGGCCGAGCTTGCCCGCATGTTGCCGATCACTCGCACGGTGGTCGACGAGACGGTGCGCGAGAACCTGCAGCTCGAGGACGACCGCGACCTTGCGAGCCGCGAGAACCGTTTGGTGTCGATCGTGGCGACGGGGGAGAAG
>CALINZ010000022.1:7500-9578 GCA_938045085.1 uncultured Collinsella sp.
TTTGGCCCGTCCAAACCCACCACTCTCACCTCGGGTCAAGGGTGAAGAGGCTTCTTCCTCGCATCACGCCCAAGCACCCATCGACTACTAACTCATTTGCCCTGGGATGGTGTTCAACCAGCAGCGCACAAGCTTTCGCAAATGAATACCCAAGCATTCCGCTCGTTCAAAGCCCCTTCACCCTCGATCCGACATGACAACGTCTTCACATCTCACCCATGCCCCCGCAAGCCAAAAGCCCACGAAAGCACGAGCAATTTGCTCACCCGATGTCATCCCCTTTGTTAGGCAACACCGCCCATGGTGTTGGCCACCACCGCCCAAAGGCAGCGGTGGCCGCCCCCATGGGCGGCCCCCGCAGCACCTCCCGACCCTCCACATGCAATGCTCACAAAAACAACATCCGAGGCAACATATTATCCGTGGCAACATGTTTTTGTGAGCATTGCATGTGTGGGAAGGGGAGGGGCTGTGGGGGGGGAGGGCTGCTTGCTTGCAAGGGGGGGGCAAAATCAAGCAAGCAGTACTCCCCTATAGAGCATATCTGCCAAATTCTCACTTGGCAGGGGGAAACATCAACATGTCCGAGGAGTCATAATGGGCCATAAAAAATTCGTTACATGGTATAAAATTGAGATTTTTTGTACACACACTAATAAAAATGTAATCTATGCCCAGAAAAAAATTCAGAATTTTCTGGGCTCGGAAAGTATTTTTTATTATTTTCCAAAGTCGGAAATTTTGGAAAATTATATAAAAAAAACGGTTCGAGATTTTTGACTTCTGTAAATTGCATCATCTTTTAAAAATTATGTTTTATCAATGATAAAATTTCAGCCCAGGAAAAGTTCAAAAAAAAAGGGGGTTGACATGGTTTTGGCACTTTTGGACGCGTCGGGAGCACCTCGGGACTACTCCTTGTGAACTGCACTTTTCCTTAGAACTTTGTCCGGGCTGAAACTTCACCATTGGTAAAACATGATTTTTAAAAGATGTTGCAACTGACTTTGGTCAAAAATATCGATTCGTTTGTGAGTTATGATTTTTTAAGTGTTCCGACTTTGAAAAATCATATCTCACAAACGGCTTGAGGTTTTTGGGCAAAGTCAGTTGGAGAACCTTTTACAAATCATGTTTTAGCATTGGTGAAGTTTC
Organism: uncultured Collinsella sp.; assembly: GCA_938045085.1. Classification (GTDB taxonomy): domain Bacteria; phylum Actinomycetota; class Coriobacteriia; order Coriobacteriales; family Coriobacteriaceae; genus Collinsella. Next base: position 8,656 of record CALINZ010000022.1, read on the forward strand.
AGCCCAGTAAAAGTTCGAAAAAAAAAGGGGTTGTCATGGTTTGGCACGTTTGGAGGTGCCACGGCATGTCGTGGGGGGCCGAAACGTGCCAAACCTTGTCAACCCCCTTTTCCATTCAACTTTGCCCGTGCCAAAATTTGACCATTGGTAAAACATGATTTTTAAAAGGTGTTGCAACTGACTTTGCTCGAAAATCTCGAGTCGTTTATTTGTTATGAATTTTCTAGTTTTCCGACTTCGAAAAATCATAAAAAATAAACGGGTCGATATTTTTGCGTTTTGTCAACTTGAGAATTCCTTTAAAATCATGATTTAAGTGTGGGAAGATTTTGGTGCGAAAGTGAAAAAATGCGATTTTGGCCAAAAACCCGTGTGCTATAGCTCACGGTTTTGGGTGTAAAACCAAGATTTGGGCAAAAAAAAAATAAAAATGTCTCAAAATTTTACTAGTTGTAAAACATGTTTTTTAAAAGGTTTTCCAATTGATAGAACTTGAAAATCTCGTATCGTTTATTTTTTATGAATTTTCTATCGCATAGGAATCGTGGGCATCACTAGCGTGGGCATGTTAGCCTTGCTTGAGTGGGCATGTTAGCCTCGCTAGCTTGGGCATGGGAGGCTTCCTAGCATGAGTATGGGCATTGTTAGGCTTGCTTGCATGAGCATGTTGGCATCGCTAGCTTGGGCATGGGCGGCAGCGTTAGCCTCACTAGCGTGGGCATGGGCAGCGTTAGCCTCGCTAGCGTGGGCATTTCCTAGTATGGGCAAGGGCACTGTTAGCCTCGCTAGCGGGTGCATGGGCTGCCCATACTAGCGAGGCTAACGCCGCCCTTGCACTTGCTAGCGAGGCTAACGCTGCCCTTGCCCTTGCTAGCGAGGCTAACGATGCCCCTGCTAGCGAGGCTAACGATGCCCCCTGCCCC
>CALINZ010000023.1 GCA_938045085.1 uncultured Collinsella sp.
GTGGTGATGACGGGGATGACCCCTGCCACGCGTGCCACAGTTTGCGCCAGCTCGTTAGCACCGCCCAAATGCCCCGACAAAAGCGGGACGGCAAAGCGCCCCGCCTCGTCGATCGCCACAACCGCGGGATCGTTTGCCTTCGAGGCGACATACGGCGCGATAGCCCGCACGGCGATGCCCGCCGCGCCCACGAACAGAAGCGCGTCCGACGCTTCCCACGCGAGCGCCGTCCATGCGCGCAGGTCGACCTTCCCCTCGCCGAACCCGCGCGAAACGGAAACGTCCCAGCCAGGGTCATCTTCACCTGTCTGCGCGCAATCGGAAAGCGCGCGTGCGGTGCGCTCCGCCAACGCATACCCCCTCTCAGTGAACGCTATGCAGGAAACCCTCATCTAGCGCACCACCATCGTCGAGAAGTAGCTGCCCCGATCGGGCACATCGTCAAGCGAGCGGTACACGCGCTCGCCCGGAAGCCCACAGTCCTCTACAAGCTCGGCACCGTCGAAGGCGCCCTCCTCGCAAAGAAAGCGCTTCGTGTCCGCAAGCGAGCGGCGCGCCTTCATGACCACCTTCGTCCCCGGCCAGCCGATTGCGCGGCCCACCCCATACAGAACGCCTTTACTCATACGTCGCCCCCAATTCCCCGATAACTGCATCGGCGCCCGACGTGCGGAAAATCTCGCGGCGCTCGGCGTCGAACACGACCGCGGCGATGTCGCATGCGCCCGCCGCGCGGCGGCGCAACCTGTCCTCGATTGCCGCAGCGAGCGAGGCGCGCGCAGCGTCCCCCACGCCGGCGGCCTCGATTACCTCGAGCGCCGCCGTGGTCGTGACCGACGACATGATCTCGCGCACGGTCTTCGCGCCCGCGCCGGCCAAGGCCGCGTGAGCGGCCAGAATCTCCGCGCGGCAGTCGGCGGTACGCGAATGGGTGTCCATGATGCCGCCAGCGACCTTCACCAGCTTGCCGATGTGTCCCACAAGAAGGACATTGGTGAATCCCTCGCGAACGCAGCAATCAATCGCATCGCCCACAAAGTTGGAGATGAAGACCACCGGCGCACCGTTTAGGTGGAAATGCCCCGAGATGAACTGCCCGCCGTAGTTGCCGGGCGTGAGCACGACTCCGCGCCGCCCCATAGCCGCATGCTGCCGGA
>CALINZ010000024.1 GCA_938045085.1 uncultured Collinsella sp.
CAGACGCACCGGGCGCAGCGTGGCATCGTCGATATAATCCAGATTCATGTATTCCGCGGTCTCTGTTTGGAGGCCGCGTTTTTTCAGCCCGTTATTGACCAGCTTCTCCAGGCCGGCATAGATCACGACGAACACCGGCACGCCCAGCAGCATGCCGGCGATGCCGCCCAGCGCAGCGGAGCCACCAAACTCACGTGCCGCGTTATAGCCCACCAAGATGGGCAGATAGGCAAACAGGGCCCAGCCCATGGAACGAATGCCCTGGTACCACCACTCGCCTGCAAGCGCGCCTGCCGTCGAGACGTTAATGACGTTGCAGATACCGTTGATGAGGCCAGCCGCAATGATGCCGGGAAGTAGGGCGACGAAGACATTGGAAATCTTCTTGAGGAAGGCCTGAACCGGCTTGGACTCGTACTTGGCCTTCTGCGCGGCCTTGTTTGTGGCCGCAGCGTCAACCACGCTCTCGTCAGCAACGCCTTTCGCAAGGCCGGTGAGCTTGGAGAACTCCTCGAGCACCTTATTCACCTTGCCCGGACCCAGCACGATCTGCATCGTGTCGTCCTCGACCAGGCCCATCACGCCGTCGAGTGCCTTAATGCCCTCCGTGTCGACGTTGCCCGTGTCTTTGACGGTCACGCGCAGGCGCGTCATGCACGCCGCGTTTGCGAGCACGTTGTCTTTACCGCCCAAAAGGTCCAGCAGCTTTTGAGCCAGCTCTTTGTTCGTCATAACTCCTCCTTGTATTGGGTATCTCGTCTGAATGTCATATCAGCTCACGCCGCGCACCTATTGGGCATCGGCATTGCTCTTCTCATGGCCACTCACCGCAGCACGGACATGGCCTCGCGCCCGCTCAAGAGCTACCGTAGCCTGCTCGGCATCGCAGTCCAGCAGTACCGAGACAATAGCGGTTTTTACGTGGCCGCCGGCATCTGCAAGCGCCTGAACGGCGCGCTCGCGCGTGCAGCCGGTCGCCTCCATCACGATGTTCTGGCCGCGCACCACCAACTTCTCGTTCGTCTGCTGCACATCGACCATCAGGTTTTGGTATACCTTGCCGATCTTGACCATGGCACCGGTCGAAATCATGTTGAGAATGAGCTTTTGAACCGTTCCCGCCTTGAGCCTCGTTGAGCCGGTCAGCACCTCGGGACCGGGCACGGGCTCAATGGCAAGATCTGCGCTCTCCCCGATCTTCGACCCTTGGTTGCAGGCAATTGCAATGGTCTTGCACCCAGTTGCCTTGGCGTACACAAGGCCGCCCACCACATAAGGAGTACGACCGCTTGCCGCCAGGCCAACGACAAGATCCTTGTCCGAGAGTCCACGCTCTCGCAGGTCGTTCGCGCCAAGCTCCTCGCTGTCTTCGGCACCTTCGACAGCCTTGATAAACGCCGTCTCGCCTCCGGCAATGAGCCCGACAATCAGATCGGGTGACACGCCAAACGTGGGCGGACACTCCGAAGCGTCGAGTACGCCCAGACGACCGCTGGTGCCTGCGCCCATGTAAAAGACGCGCCCGCCGCGCTCGAGTGTCTCAGCAGCCCAGTCGATTGCTGTGGCAACCTGGGGCAACACTTTCGTGACCGACTGGACGGCACGAAGATCCTCATCGTTCATCGTCGTGACGATTTGCAGCGATGTCATCGTATCGAGGTCCATTGACCTTTGATTACGCTGTTCGGTCGTGAATTTTGTTAAATCGAGCATTTCATTCACCTCATCTTTCCTGTTTCTCGATGTAGTTTTGCTTAATGACATGCGTCGCCCGTTCGTAGTCGCTGGCAACGTAAGCAGCGTACAGGGCATCGACAACCATAAGCTGGGCCATACGCGAAGCCATGGCACCGCTGCGGACCAAGGGTTCACTCGCGGCGACGCCGAGCACGGCATCGGCCATGGTGGCAAGCTTGGATGATCCATCTACTTTGGTAACGGCCACAACGGGACAGTTGTGACGTTGAGCCTCGGCGGTGCAGTCCAGCACCTCTTGCGTCAAGCCCGAGTAGCTAAAGGCGATTGCCATATCGCCCTCATGCATGTTCTTGGCACATAAGAGCTGATCATGCCAGTCGTCGTACAGATGGCACTCTTTGTCGACACGCATGAGCTTTTGCGCCAGGTCGTGCGCGACCAAACGAGAGGCACCAATACCGAACAGATTGACCGCGCGTGCCAGCTTAAGACGGGCCGCGCATCGCTCCAAGACGGTGTAATCGAGCGTTCGCGCCGTCGCCTCGATCGTACGCACGTTGCTTTTCATCACCTTCCCCACGATACGTTCGACGCTGTCATCCATGGAGATGTCCTCGAGGGCTACGTCTTTCTTGTCACCTAAGAGCGCCAGCTCGGCAATCAGTTCGCGCTGGAACTCCTTGTAGCCCGCAAAACCCAAACGCTTGCAAAAGCGCAAAATGCTCGAGGGCGAGGAGAACGTGACATCGGCAAGACCGCGGACGGACAGCCCGACCACCTCGTGCGGATGAGCGCTTACATATGCGATGACATTGCGTTCCGCCGGGCTCGCGCTGAGCTCACGCTCGCGAAGCCGCAAAAGCAATCCGTTTGCCATCTCAAACACCTCCGTTGAGAAGAATTAAAGACCAACGAACGATTCGTACCGGATACAAACAGCTTTTGCGGTACATTGTGCCGCATCGTGGTGCACAAAGGGCGAGCGTTCTACCGCTCGCCCCTCAAATCCGACCGCTCGGAAATACGCGCGACACAAAATAATTCAACAAGGTCGCATTATCAGAAACGGGTTTGTTACCGGCTAGCGCCTCGCATGGGCGCCGATCGGCCGAGTCGCATGGCGCACCAACGCCGCCGCCAGCAATACCAACAGCATGGCGGTGACATAGCCCGCAGCATCGAATCCTAGATCGATAACGTCGAAATGCCTGCCGGGAACAAAGATCTTATGTACCTGATCGCCAACGGAGCAGGCGGCGCAAAAGAGCAATACGGGCACACAACGGGAGCATACGCTCCACGGACGCCTGGAAAAGCAAACCACGACCACCGAGGCGAACAATCCGACGAAGAAAAACTCTACGGTATGGGCAACGCGACGGACGTTCGTGCCCACCCACATGCGAATGGAAGCAAGTCGGCCAGACCGGACATTCGAGGCAGCCGAATCGGTGCCCCCGGCCATTCCGTTCTCCGTCTGGGCTTCGCCCGTGGCATCGGCAGCCTGAACGCCCGTAGCCTGACCCTCCACCACACGCGCGGTGGACTCGCTCAGCAACGACGTCTCCACCGCATTTTGCTCCGTCAGCACCCAGATGCCCGCCAGCGTTGCAGCGAACAGAACGATCGCGGTCCATCCGATTATTTGTTTTACGCGCGCCAAGGGTCAACCTCCTTTTTTGAATATCGGCGAGTGTAGCCCCAAATGGCATCGTCACCGTATCAAAATTTGAATCGCAACAGGAAGCGACAAAGCGACGCAAAACCCTACCCCGCCTCGCGCATCCAGCGATCGAACGTCCCCACGCACACGCCCAGGCACTTTGCTGCCTGGCTGCGGGTAATATCGCCCGCCTCATAGCTATCGCGCACCAGCTCAAACTGAGGAGGGCATGGCTTGCGAGGTCGACCGAAACGGACCCCTCGCGCCCGCGCCGCTGCAATCCCCTCCGCCTGGCGCCGATGGATATTCTCGCGCTCCACCTGCGCCACGTAGCTCAGCAGCTGCAGCACAATATCAGCAATCAGGGTGTTAGTCACATCCGGCGCGCCGCTGGCCCTGGCGCGCGTGTCAAGCAATGGCATATCCAACACCACAATGGCAACCCCGAGCACCTTGGTAATGCGTCGCCATTCCTCAAGAATCTCGGAGTAATTACGGCCAAGTCGGTCGATAGAAAGCACCACCAGCACGTCCCCGTCTCCCAGGACGTGCAGCAGCTCGCGATAACGCGGTCGATCGAAGTCCTTGCCGCTCGCATGGTCGGCATAAATATTCGCCGAGCCCACGCCATAGGCGCCCAGCGCATCCAGCTGCCGATTAAGATTCTGATCGCGCGAACTCACCCGCGCATAACCGTACACCGTCGCCATCTCATCCCCGCTTTCTTGTAAACCTGCCAAAAGGGACAGGTTTATTTTGGTAGGTTTTACCTCTCAAATAGCAGGTAAGCGGGCGGCCGAGCAGACGGCAAGGTAGCCACGATTCAAATGCGAAGGGCGGTCCCGAAAGGCCGCCCTCCGCTCCCCCACCATGAGTCGGGATTTGGC